>JACPJY010000198.1 GCA_016187325.1 Rhodospirillales bacterium
ACCATGAACAGCAGAATCTCGGCGATGTGGGTCCCGGCGGCGACGTCGACGCTCTTGATGTCGAGCGGCCGCAGCACCTGGAAGTCGATTCCGCGCGACGCGATGCGGGCGCCCCAGACCTCGCGGTTGAAATCGCTGAGCAGCGCCGCCGTGTGATTGAGCGCAATCAGGCCCGGCAGGCGCGACGAGTTGACGACGACGGCGACCTCCGCCGTTTGCTCGGCCTGGAAGCGGACGGGGTAGTCGTCCGGGATCACCACCGCGACTTCGATCTTGCCGTCGCGCACGGCGGCTTCGGGATCGAGAGGCGCCGGCGCCACCCTGACGCCGCGCGCCTCGAGGAATCGGATCAGCACCGGCGCGCGCTCGGCGTTCTTCACCACCAGCGTCATGTCGCGGGCCTGGTCCGCCGATACCACGTCGACGACGGCGGAGATCAGGAGGCCGAGAATGATCGGTCCGAGCAACGGATAGATCAGTGCCACCAAGAGCGAGCGGCGGTCGCGAGAATTGTCCACGACTTCCTTGACGAAGACGACGGAGATGCGGCGCCACATATCACCAGGCCTCCGTCCGGCCGGTAAGGGTGAGGAACATGCGCTCCAGATCGTCGGTGCCGGTGCGCCTGAGCAACTCGGCAACGGTTCCTTGGGCGACGATACGCCCCGCCGCCATCACCACGATGCGGTCGGCGACGGCGGCCACCTCCTGCATGATGTGGCTGCAGAACAGGACGCAACGTCCCTGCCGACGCCAGCCGTCGATCAGCCGGTGCACGGCGCGCGAACTGCCGACATCAAGGCCGTTGGTCGGCTCGTCCAGCAGCAGGTTGTGCGGCTCGTGCACCAGTGCGCGGGCCATTGCTACCTTGCGCGTCTGGCCCTTGGAGAAGCCCTTGGCGCGGCGGTCGGCGAAATCAGCGATGCCCAGTGTTTCGATGAGCGTGTCGATGCGTCGTTCGAGCTCGGCGCCGCCGAGCCCGTGCAGCCGCCCGTAATAGCGCACGTGCTCGCGCGCCGTCAGCCGCGGATACAGCCCGCGTGAATCGGGCAACACGCCGATGCGGCGCTGCACGTCGCGGCGATTCTTCACGGTGTCAAATCCGTCGATCCGGGCGGCGCCCGAATCTGGCCGCATGACCGTGTATAGGATGCGCAACGCCGTCGTCTTGCCGGCGCCGTTGGGGCCAATCAGGCCGGTCACTTCGCCGTCGCGCGCCTCGAACGCGACGCCGTCTAGCGCCGTCACCGGCGGGAAGCTCTTTCGTAGGCCGTCAACGCTAATCATCCCGTGGATTCCGATCAGTGGGGCAGGCGCCGCCGAAACGTAGGCCTTGGTAAGATAATCTTAATAAGACATTTCTATTTTGCCGGGGGCGCTGGTGACAAGGCCGCTAACCACCCCGTGGGGCCGTCGCGGCGTCATTGTCCGGTGTCCCGAAATGGGTTGTAGTGCCTTGTGTGGCAAGGGTTTGGCCCCAATTGTATTGACTTCGGGAATCGGTTTTGCCACGCTATTGGCATTGCAGGGGGCATGCCGTGGATAATCCGCCGGTCCGAACGGGGTCGGTGATAAGTTTAGCCACTGTGAAACAGGAGTTATTGCAAATGACGAGCAGGATCAGCCGGTTCAGCAAGGGCCTGTGGAAACACGAAGCGGGCGCGACGGCAATCGAGTATGGCCTTATCGCCGCGCTCATCGCCGTCGTCATCATCGCCGCCGTCGCGATCGTTGGTACCGACCTGAGCAACATGTTTAACCAGGTCTCCAACAAGCTTTAACGTTCCAAGACCCGTTAAGCGTCCATTCAAGAGAATTCATTCCAAGGCTACGAAGGTGGGAACCCTGCCTTCGCTTGGAATGCCGAGTGGCGACCGGGCCGGCGGATGACCCCGCCGGCCCGGTCATTTTTCCATGGCGACGGCAAATGCGCCCCGGCCCGATCGGGAGTCCCATCGGGAGTTTGCAGCGTGTCACCGTCATTCGCTGAAGACCGGCCCTGCCCGGCCGGCAGGCGGCTCCGGCGATGAGCGCGCTCGCCGTCGTCGTGCACGCCATCGTCATCGCGGTCTACGCGCTCACCGTCGCCTGGGCTGTCGTCACCGACATCCGCCGGCTGATCATCCCCAACGCGGCTTGCGTCGCGATCGCCGCCGCTTTCCTGCCGGCGGCGCTGCTCAACGGCCTCGACGCGGCGGCGATCGCCTGGCATTACGGTATCGCGGCGGCGCTGCTGCTGGCCGGCATGGCGGCGTTCGTGCGCCGGCTCGCCGGCGGCGGCGACGTCAAGTTGCTGGCCGCGGTCGCCGCGTGGATCGGCCACGACGACATCTTGGTCTTTCTGGTGCTGATGGCGCTGCTCGGCGGCGCGCTGGCGGTGTTGGTGCTGATCGCGGCGCGACTGAAACGCACGCTGCCGGCGCTCGGGCGAATCGTCTGGCTCGGCGATGGCGCGCTGCGCGGCCAGCCGATTCCCTACGGCGCCGCCGTCGGCGTGGCGGCGATCCTGATGCTGCCTCGCAGTCCGGCGCTGCCGCCATCGTGGCTGGCGGCGCTTCCTTGGTGAATGGCGCGGCGTTTTGCATGACGCCGCGGACGCCGTTAAGATCGCGGACGTTTTCCGGCAGTTGCTTCGCATGAAGGGGGCGCCCATGGGCGACGCCGTTCTCCAGCCGGCCCGGCCGTCTGTCGCCGAGGGCGCCCACCGGGTCGCGGTCGCCGGCGACCCCGAGGCCGAGCTCTGGGTTCCCGCCGCCGACATCGCCGAGCCCGAGGTCTCGATCGTTATCCCGGCCATGGACGAGGAGCTGGTGATCGGCGAGTTCATGGACTGGGCCTTGGAGGGCATCGTCAGGGCCGGCGTCACCGCCGAGGTGCTAATCGTCGACAGCTCGTCCGACCGCACCGCCGAGATTGCGCTTGCCAAGGGGGCGCGGGTGCTGAAGACGCCGGCGCGCGGATTGGGGCGCGCCTACCAGGATGCCACCCGGGTCATCCGCGGCCGTTACGTCATCTGCGGCGATGCCGACTGCACCTACGACTTCCGCGAGGTCGCGCCGTTCCTTGCGCGCTTCCGCGAAGGTTACGACTACATCATGGGCTCGCGTTTCAAGGGCTCCATCGAGCCCGGTGCGATGCCGGCGCTGCACCGCTATTTCGGCACGCCACTGACGACGTTCCTGCTCAATCTCATCTACGGCACGCGGTTCTCCGACATCCACTGCGGCATGCGCGGCATCACGCTCGCGGCGCTCAAGCGCATGCGGCTTTCCTCGCGGTCGTGGGAGTACGCCTCCGAGATGGTGGTGAAATCCATGCGCATGAAACTGAAGACGGTCGAGGTGCCGGTGCATTTCCTCAAGGACCGCAAGGGCCGCATGAGCCACCACCGCCGCATCGGCTGGACGTCGCCGTGGCACGCCGGCTGGATCAACCTCAAGGCGATGCTGATCTACGGCGCCGATTTCTTCGTCATGAAGCCAGGCATCGCCATGCTGGCGCTCGGCCTCGCGATCATTCTGGCGCTGTCGGCGGGGCCGTTGACGGTCGGCGGCGTCACGTTGTCGCTCAACACCATGATGGTCGGAGTGACCTTGGCAATCATTGGCCTTGAATGCGTGTTCCTCGGCTGCATGGCCGAAACGCTCTACGACCCGTCTGGCGCCGCGCGGCGGCGCTGGCTTGGCATATTTGCCTACACGCGCACGATGGTGGTCGCCGGCCTCGCCTTTGTCGTCGGGCTCGGCCTCGCCATCAACTTCGTCGCCGCCTACATCGGCGCCGGCTACACCGTGTTCCGCGACATCATCACCACCAACCACATGGCGGTGACCGGGCTGACGCTGATCATGCTGGCGTTCCTGACCTTCGTCTCGACGCTGCTCTTGCACGCCATCGCCGCCTACGCACCTCGCCTCGGCGACGGCGGCGAACAGTAACGGCCGCCATGGCCCGACAGGCTGCCTACGGCGAGACCGGCCGGCCCAGCTTCGTCGACCGCTTCGGCTTCTGGCTGTCGGCGAGGCGCATCCGGGCGCTGGTCGGCGACGCAGCCGGCAAGCGCATCGCTGACGTCGGCTGCGGCTATCACGCCCACATGGCGCGGCCGTTCCTGGAGGCGTGCGAACACCTGGTGCTGGTCGACCTGAAACTGGCGCCGGAGGTCAAGAGCCACCTGAAGGTAATGGCGATCGAGGGCCGGCTGCCCGACGCGCTCGCTGGCCTCGATCTCGCGTCGCTGGACGTCATCTTGTGCAACTCGGTGCTCGAGCACCTGTCCGAGCCGCAGGAGACGCTGAACGCGCTGCGCCGGCTGCTCAAGCCGGGCGGCGTCCTTTACCTCAACGTGCCCAACTGGCGGGGCAAGTGGTTCCTCGAATTCTCGGCCTGCCGGCTCGGCTTCAGCTCGGCCGAAGAAATCGACGACCACAAGGCCTACTACGACCCCGAGGACCTGTGGCCGATGCTAATCTCCGCCGGGTTCCGGCCGAACGACATTGTCTGCTATCGGCACAAGTTCGGGCTCAACACCTTCGCCGAATGCCGCGCCGAGGCAGCGCCGACACCGTGATGACCATGGGCGCCGACGACTATCGCTGGGACGACCACTGGCGGCGCTTCGCCGTGGCGACGCTCGCTAACCCCGGCCAGGCGCTGCGGCGGCGCGCGATCTTCCGCCTGCTGGGCGAGGGCGCTGCAGCGCCAGCGGCGGCCATCCTCGATTTCGGCTGCGGTTCGGGCGATTTGCTCAATGCTATGGCGGCGCGCTTTCCGGGCGTCCGCCTAGCCGGCGTCGACGGCAGCGCCGAAGGCCTGGCGATCACCGCCCGCGCGCTGCCCGGGGCGACGCTCGCGCAGTGCGATTTCACCGTCGCCGACGGCATTCCGGGCGAGCTGCGCGGGTGGGCCAGCCACGTCGTCTGCTCCGAAGTGCTGGAGCACGTCGACGATCCGGTGCGTGTGCTGGTCAACGCCTGGGCGTGCCTGAAGCCGGGTGGGCGGCTGGTCGTCACCGTGCCGGGCGGGCCGATGAGCGCCTTCGACAAGGCGATCGGCCATCGCGGCCATTACACCCGCGAGCGGCTCGCCGATGAGATGAGGCGCGCCGGGCTCAGGGTCGAGACGGCAGCCGCCGCTGGCTTCCCGGTGTTCAACCTCTACCGGATGCTGGTGCTGTTGCGCGGGCGGCGGCTGATCGCCGACATCGAGGGCGGGCCGACCCCGCTCGCGCGTGCCGTGATGGCGCCGCTGCGCTGGCTGATGCCGCTGACGCTCGACGACAGCCCGTGGGGGTGGCTGATCGTCGGCGCCGCCGTGAGGCCGGCGTGACGGTCATGACCGCGGCAAGACCTCGAACAGTTGGAACCGACCCTTGAGGTCGGCGGGCAGCGTCACCTCGCGCAGCCATTGCGGCAGATCGCCGCGCTTGAGTCGCCGGTAGAAGACCGCATCGCCCTTGTTCATCTGGAAATAGGCGTCATCGGCGCCACCGCGGCACAGCAGGATGAGGTCGATCCGGCGCTTTCCGATCAGCTCGCGGACGGTGATCGCGTCGCTGCCGCCGAGTATGCGGACGCCGTCAAGGATGCCGGCAGCGTTGCGGTGATGAATGATCGCCGTTACCCGATGCCGAGTTCGGTACAGGATCTCGGCACCGAAATTCGCCGACGCCAGGATGGTATGGGTTTGCTCGCTCCACGGTGGCGCCTCCAGGAACCTTGCCATCGCCTGCACGGGGCATGGGCGCGGGTCGCCGGCTAGCGGCGGGGGTGGCGGCGCGGCTTCGGCGGGTTTGCTGGCGATCACTCCGGCGGCGCCGACGGCCAGCGGCCCGACCGCAAGCAGCACCATCGCCGCCAGCTTGATCGGCAACCTTTTCGGCGGGGCGAAACGCCGGTCTATGGCGGCATCTGCTGAGATCATAAGATCGGCGACTATGGGGATCAGGAACAGCACCGCGTACAGCGACCACCGGATCCAGCTTAGGGCCAGGGCTAGGTACACGGCAGCCGACACCATCAACAGCAGCCAAGCCCAGCGCCCCTTCCCCGACCAGCACCGGCGCAGTCGCGTGATGCCCCAAGGTAGCGCCAACACCGCCATGCCGAGGTACAGAAGGAAGTGCGCCACGTCGGCGATCGGCGCATACTCGGATATGGCGTCGTAGATGGTAAGAACCAGCGGATCGACATCCTTCAAAGGATTGACCAGCACCCTCGGAAAGAACAGCCGCAACAAGGCGAGTGCCAGCGCCGCGCCGCCGACGGCGGCCAGCAGCCGGCTGATCATGCCCTGCGGCTCGCGACCGCGCCGGCGCAACGACGCGGCAACCGCCCAGAACGCGGCGACCAGCGCCGCTTGCGTCAGGTGGACGACGGAGATGCGGTCGTATTCGACGGCGAAGTATGCGGCCGGGCCGCGTTCAACCAGCAGCGCCAGAGCGAGGCCGCCGAACAACCCAAGCGCCAGCGCCAGGCTGCGCTCGCCAGCGCCGGCTTCACCGCGCAGCCACGGCAATCCGACCACCAGGATCGTCAGCGCCGCCGGAATTTGCGCCTCGGTACCGACCCAGTTGCCGACGGCAAGCATGGCGCCGGCGGCGAGCTCGTGGCGGCGACCTTCGCCTTGCATCCCCGTCAGCGCCCGCACCGCGAAACCGAACGCCGCGACGGCGATCAGCCCCAAAAGCATGTGATGGTCGGCGTGGCCGATGGTGGCGTAGCCGAGGACGCCGAACTGGGTGGCGGTAAGGCCGCCAGCGACAAGCGTGGCGGCGCGGCCGATCAGCGGCATCGCCGCCCACGCCAGCGTCGCTGCGGTGCCGAGGTGCAACAGCGGGCTGATCATGGCGCCCGACCAGTAGAGGGCGGCTTTGACGCCGAGCAGCGGCATCAGCGGCAGCGCCAGCGCGATCAGCATTACGTCAAACAACCGCGTCCAATGCAGCGAGCCGCCGTAGGGGGCGTTGGCGCCGGGCAGGCTCGAATCCAGCCAGTCGCCGGTTTCGATCAGTCTTTCGACGCGCAACAGCCGCGCGTAGCCGTCGCTGTCGGCGAGGTTGCCGTAATGGACGACGGTATCGCCGAACAGCCACCACGCCCCATGCACCAAGGCGACGAAGGCGAGCATCGACGCCACCGGCCACGTTGCCCAACGGAAAGGCGCCGCGGCATCCCAATCGGCCTTATCGTTCGCACTATCGGCCACGGCGGCTCCTCGGTCCGGCTCGGCTTGTTGGCTGTTCCAGCGGCCATGTTAGCGCCAACACCGCCGGCGCATAAACGCCGCGATCCGTGGCCTTCCGCCGCCGCCAGCGGAAAAGACTCAACTAATTCTTAAGGGTTGCCAACATAGGTTTGATTCCGTTGAGGGAATCTGCGAAAAATGCCCCGGCCGAGCCGTTTGCAACGGGCCGCCGCGGGCGATCGCGACGACAACAAGAAAACCGGAGCCGCCGACCGCATGCTGATGAGGGGACTGATTGCCGCCGCGGCGCTGGCTGTCGGCGTCGCCGCTTCGGCGGCGCTCATGCTGGACCTCGGCAACGCCGGCCGGCGGCTCGGCATGCTCGACCCCGAGGATTCGCGCGACACCCTGGCGCTCAAGCCGCTGTCGCTCGGCAACCCGTCGGCGGCGGCGACGCTCAGGACCCGCTGGCCGGAGGAACTGCAGAACGGCGTCGTCGACGCCCTGCCGCCGTCGTTCCAATACGTGCTCCGGGTCGGCCATGGCGACACCTTGGGCGGGCTCCTCATCGACGCCGGCGTGCCGGGGACGGAAGCGGAAGCCGCGATCCGCGCGCTCGCCAAGCACTACAACCCGCGGCGCATCAGGAACGGCCAGGAGATCACCGTCGTCTTCGAGCCGCCGTCGCCCGGCACCGCCGATGCGCAGTCGCCGACCCCCGGCCGCTTTCTCGGCCTGACGATCGAGCCCGAGTACGACACCGCAGTCGAGGTGATGCGCGCCGCCGGCGGCGGCTTCGCCGCCAACATGATCGCCAAGACGCTGACGCGGGCGATGGCGCGGGCGGCGGGCGAGATTGACTCGAGCCTCTACATCGCCGGCCGCAAGGCGGGACTGCCGCATGGCATCCTGGCCGAGCTGATCCGCGCTTTTTCTTGGGACGTCGACTTCCAGCGCGACGTGCGCGAAGGCGACGGCTTCGAGGTGATGTACGACCGCGCCTTCGACGACAAGGGCCGCGAGGCGCACGCCGGGCCGATCCGGTTCGCGGCGCTGACGCTGTCGGGCAAGCGCCACGCCATCTACCTGCACACCACCGCCGACGGCGACACCGACTACTTCGACGCCGCCGGCAGGAGCGCGAGGAAGGCGCTGATGCGTACGCCGATCGACGGCGCGCGGCTCTCATCCGGCTTCGGCAAGCGGATGCACCCGATTCTCGGTTACACGAAGGTGCACCGTGGCGTCGATTTCGCGGCGCCCTCGGGTACCCCCATCTACGCCGCCGGCAGCGGCACCGTGGTGCAGGCCGGACCCAACGGCGCCTACGGCAATTATCTCAGGATCCGCCACAACGGCGAGTATTCGACCGCGTATGCGCATCTGCGCGCGTTCGCCCAAGGCGTGCGCGCCGGCAAGCGCGTCACCCAGGGCCAGATCGTCGGCTACGTCGGCACCACCGGCCGCTCGACCGGCCCGCACCTGCATTACGAGATCCTGGTCAACGGCGCCCAGACCAACCCGATGAAGGTGCGGATGCCATCGGGGCGCGCGCTCGCCGGCGTCGAGATCAAGCGCTTCGAGGCGGCGCGCGCCCGCATTGAGAACCAGTACGCGGCGTTGCCGGAGGCGCGGCTGGTCGAGGCGCGGGACTGACACCGGTGCTGTTTACATCGCTTCCGCCTCGATCGCCTCGCCGTTAATGGTGAGGCCGTCGGCGCCGGCCGACACCTTGACCTCGTCGCCGTCGAGCACTTTGTCCTCCAGGATCAGCCCGGCGAGCGGATTCTGTAGCGCGCGCTGGATCACCCGCTTCAGCGGCTCGGCGTCGCGGTCGGCCCGCCGTGCTTCGCCCGCCGCAGTTCGCAAACCTTGATCGGCTCGGCCATGCCGCGAACCGGCTCGTCGCCGATGACGCGCAGCCGATCACCGAGACCGGTCTGGAGCTCCGCTACGTTGCCGGATAGCGCGCAGTCGATCCCCAATTCCTTGGCCTTCTGCTCGAGCCGGGCAGCGATGTGGATGGTGTCGCCATAGAAGCCGATGGCGCGTCTGGTGTCGCCTTCCTCGCAGGTGACGATGGGACCGCCGTGAACGCCGATGCGATAGTCGGGCACGTGGCCGAACTTGGATCGGTAGTAGTCGGCCTCGCGATCGACGGCGTCGCCGATGGCGTCGATGGCGCGGGCGATTCGGTTTCTGACAACGCCTTGCCGCCAACCCCAGACGGCGACCAGCCCGTCGCCGGTGAAGCGGTAAATCTCGCCGCCGAGGTCGGTGATCGGGCCGGAGACGTCGAAGAAGAACTTGCCGATCAGCGCGCGGGCCTCGATCGGGCCCAGCCGTTCGACGAGCGCGGTCGAATCCTTGATGTCGAGGAAAAGGAAGATCCGCCGCTCCAGGACCGGCCGGTGGTATTTGCCGATCATCAGGTAAAACAGGTTCCTGGCGCCCAGGTAACCGACGACGCGAAGCGTCATGATCGCCGCGATGGCGACGACGAACAGCAACGGCAGGATGATCAGCAATGGCGGCATGGTATGGGCCAGTTCGCTTGCCACCGGGGCGCCGTGGAAGCGGCCGAGGAGCGTCTTGTTCGCCATCATCATCGTCATCGCGAAAACCACGATCAGCAGGCTGTAAAGTGCGATGGACTTGGCCGGGTGCATGGCCCGGAGCCAGCGGCCGGGGCGGCCCTGGACGTAGAACTCCTCGAACAGGCTGATGGCGAGGCCGGTGCCGAGCGCGGCAGTGGCCGCGCGCTCCGGCACCCCGCCGATGACGATGACGAAGACGATCGCCAGGCCCGTGAACAGCATGGTCGAGAAACAGACGGCGATCAGTTTGTTGCGAAGCGACAATCTCATGCGACTCTCTCCGTCATTCCCCTATCCGGTCCGTCGGCGGATTCGGCCGCGCCGGACGCCCGGCCGGACGGGGTCTGGGACCGGAATCGGTACAAAAAAAGAGACAGCCCCCCAGCTTAAGGGGGCTGCCCCGTTTTTTCCACGTGGGCCTCAAGCCGCTTCCGCCTCGGCCGCCTCGCCGTTGATGGTGAGGCCAGCCGGACCGGGATCGAGATAGGTACGCCGCCCTCACGCAGGGCAGGGGACTCGGACCGCCCGCGAATCGAATCAGCTCTTCTTTGGTTTTGCGAAGAAACTTCCGGCAGTAATTATTACGAAAATCCCGCTACCTATCGAGAAGATGGTGGCTGCTTTCGCGTTACCAGCGTCGTAAGACAGGATGGTGAGCCAAAGAAACCCAACCGCCAGAGAGCTAAAGATAATGCGCCCCCAGCGCCGCAAAGCCCTATCCACGGCCGCCAATAAAACGAAATCGACAACGAACTGAACGACTGCTTCGACAATAAGTCCCATCAGGCCGCTTCTGCTTCGACCGCCTCGCCGTTGATGGTGAGACCGTCCGGACCGGCGGACACCTTCACGTCGGCGCCATCGAGCACCTTGCCTTCCAGAATCAGCCCGGCGAGAGGGTTCTGCAGCGCGCGCTGGATCACCCGCTTCAGCGGCCGGGCGCCGTAGACAGGGTCATAGCCCTTCTCGGCCAGCCACGCCTTCGCCGCCTTGTCGAGGGCGAGCTTGATCTTGCGCTCGGCGAGCAGCTGCTTCAGGCGGCCGAGCTGGATCTCGACGATGCCGGTCATGTGCTCGCGGAACAGGCGATGGAACAGGATGATCTCGTCGAGGCGGTTGAGGAACTCGGGCCGGAATGCCCGACGCACGATCTCCATCACCTGCGGCCGTACCTGAAACGAATCCTGGCCTTCCGGCTGCGCCGCCAGGATGTCGCCGCCCAAATTCGAGGTCAGCACGATAATGGTGTTGCGGAAATCGACGGTGCGGCCGTGGCCGTCGGTGAGGCGGCCGTCGTCGAGCACCTGCAGCAGCACGTTGAACACGTCCGGGTGCGCCTTCTCGATCTCGTCGAACAGCACCACCTGATAAGGCCTCCGGCGTACCGCTTCGGTCAGCGCCCCGCCCTCGTCGTAACCGACATAGCCCGGCGGCGCGCCGATCAGCCGGGCGACGGCGTGCCTTTCCATGTACTCCGACATGTCGATGCGGATCAGCGCCTGCTCGTCGGCGAACAGGAACTCGGCCAGCGCCTTGCAGAGCTCGGTCTTGCCGACGCCGGTGGGGCCTAAGAACATGAACGAGCCGATCGGACGGCCCTGGTCCTGCAGGCCGGCGCGGGCGCGGCGCACCGCGTCGGAGACGGCGGCGAGCGCCTCCTCCTGGCCGACGACGCGGGTGCGTAGCGACTTTTCCATGTGCAGCAGCTTCTCGCGCTCGCCTTCCAGCATCTTGTCGACGGGGATGCCGGTCCAGCGCGAGACGATGGCGGCGATATGCTCGGAGGTCACCGCCTCCTCGACCATGTGGCCGTGCTCGGCGCCGTCGGCCTTGGCGATCTGCGACTCGAGGCGCGGGATCAGGTCGTACTGCAGCTCCCCCGCCTCTTCGTAGCGGCCCTCGCGCATGGCACGCTCGTGTGCGACGCGGGCCTTGTCGAGCTCGTCCTTCAGCTTGGTGACGTCGGCCAGCGCGCCCTTTTCCGATTCCCACTGCTTGGTGAGCTTCTGGGACTCCGATTCCAGTTCCTTCAGTTCCTTTTCCAGCTTGCCGAGACGGTCCTTCGATGCGCGGTCGTGCTCCTTCTTCAGCGCCTCGCGCTCGATCTTGAGCTGGATGATGCGGCGGTCGAGCTCGTCGATCTCCTCGGGCTTGGAATCGACCTCCATGCGCAGCCGGGAGGCCGCTTCGTCGACGAGATCGATCGCCTTGTCCGGCAGGAAGCGGTCGGAAATGTAGCGGTTGGAAAGCGTCGCTGCCGACACAAGCGCCGAATCGAGAATTCGTACCCCGTGGTGGAGCTCGTACTTCTCCTTGATGCCGCGCAAAATCGAAATCGTGTCCTCGACGGAGGGCTCGGAAACAAACACCGGCTGGAATCGACGCGCCAGCGCTGCGTCCTTCTCGACGTGCTTGCGGTACTCGTCCAACGTGGTGGCGCCGACGCAGTGCAAATCGCCCCTGGCCAGCGCCGGCTTCAACAGGTTGGAGGCGTCCATGGAGCCCTCGGCGGCGCCGGCGCCGACGATGGTGTGCATCTCGTCGACGAACAGGATCACCTCGCCCTCGGCGGCGGTGATCTCGGCGAGCACCGCTTTCAGACGCTCCTCGAACTCGCCGCGGAACTTGGCGCCAGCGACCAGGGCGCCGAGATCGAGCGCCATCAGGCGCTTGGTCTTCAAGTTCTCCGGCACGTCGCCCTGGACGATGCGGATGGCGAGGCCCTCGACGATGGCGGTCTTGCCGACACCGGGTTCGCCGATCAGGACGGGATTGTTCTTGGTGCGCCGGGAAAGCACCTGGATGGCGCGGCGGATCTCCTCGTCGCGGCCGATGACCGGATCGATCTTGCCGTCGGCGGCGGCCTGGGTCAGGTCGCGGGCGTATTTCTTCAGCGCCTCGTAGCCTTCCTCGGCGGTGCGGCTGGTCGCCGCGCGGCCCTTGCGGAAATCGTTGATCGCCTTGTTCAGCCCTTGCGGGGTGACGCCGGCGGTGGCTAGCGCCTTGGCCGCCGTGGTGCCGGCGGCGAGCGCGATGGCCAGCAGCAGGCGCTCGACGGTGACGAAGCTGTCGCCGGCCTTTTCCGCCATCCGCTCGGCTTGGTCGAACAGCTTCGCCGTTTCCTGGCCCAGATAGGTCTGGCCGGCGCCCGGGCCTTCGACTTTCGGCAGCTTCTTGAGCTCGGCTTCCGTGGCCTTGAGCGCGCCCCGGGCGTCGCCGCCGGCGGCGTTGATCAGGTTGGCGGCCAGCTCTTCCTTGTCGTCGAGCAACACCTTCAACAGATGCAGCGGCGTCAGCTGCTGGTGGCCGTCTCGGATGGCCAGCGTCTGGGCGGACTGGATGAAGCCGCGCGCGCGCTCGGTGTAGTTCTCGAATTCCATGACCTCGGTATCCTCGTCTGCCACCGGGTTCGCGGGGCATGAAGCGGGCTTGCGGGCCGCCGCCACCCCTAAATATGGGCCATGGAGCCGGCCGCGCAAGCGCCGCCGGCGGGCCGGCGCGGGCCCGGAAATCCGCCCGCCCCCGTTGACAGTCTGCTCCCGGGGGGCAATGTTCGGCCCCGATGACCATCACCGTCGCCAAAATCTGCCGCTATCCGGTCAAGGGACTGACGCCCGAGGCCCTCGACGCGGTCGTGCTCGCCGCTGGCCGAGGGCTGCCCGACGACCGGCGGTTCGCGATCGCGCTCGGCTCGACGCCGGTAGACGGCGCTACCGTGCGGTGGATGCCGAAGTCGGGCTTCCTGACTCTGGTGCGCCACGAGAAGCTGGCGGCGCTGCGCACTCGCTTCGACGGCTCGACCGGGGCGCTGGTCATCGAGCGCAACGGCCGGCCGGTGGCGCGCGGTGTCATCACCGGCCGATTGGGGCGGGCCGTGATCGAGGAGTTTTTCGACGCCTACATGGGCGCGGAAGCGCGCGGCCGGCTGAAGCTGGTCGAGGCGGCGGCGGGCGAGGTGTTGAGCGACCACCGGACGCCGGTGGTCTCCATCATCAATCTTGCCAGCGTCCACGACCTGGAGCGGGTGACGGCGGCGCCGGTGGATCCGCTGCGCTTCCGCGGCAATCTGTTCATCGAAGGCGCCGACGCGTGGTCGGAGTTCGGCTGGATCGGCCGCGAGATCTCCGTCGGCGGCGCGCGCCTGAAGATCGAAGTGCGCATCGGCCGCTGCGCCGCCACCAACGTCGATCCTGAAAAGGCGGTGCGTGACCTCAACATCCCGGCCAGCCTGCAGCGGGGATTCCGCCATGCCGACATGGGCGTCTACGCCACCGTGGTCGGCGGCGGACGCGTCGCCGCAGGCGATGCGGTGACGTTGGCCGATTGAAACTGAGCAGTCGGTCGTCGAACGCTGGTGCCGGGCGAATCGGCCCGTCGCCGCAACGTTAGGAGGCCGTCGGCCCCTGTCCCCTTCCCGCCGCTGGATTCGCCGTCTTGGGCGCGTTGGTGTCCTTGCCGTCCGGCGACGCTTGGGTGGCCACGGCAGCCATGGCGGCCGCGGGCACCACCGGCTGCGGGCCGCCGCCTTGCGGATTTCCGGAAGGCCGTTGATCGTGACGCTGATCGGGGCCGCCCCGGTGCTGCTGCGGGTGCTGCTGGTATTGCTGCTGAGGCCGGCCGGCTCCGTTGCCGTCGGCGTTCAGGATCCGGTGGTAGTGGTCGGCGTATTGGAAATAGGACTCGGCGGCGATCCGGTCGCCGGCGGATGACGCGTCGCGCGCCAGCGCCAGGTATTTTTCGTGTAGCTGCTGCGCCGAACCGCGCATCTTCATTTCCGAACCGCTGCTTTCGAAGTTGTGGCCCTTGCCGCCGCCGTGGCGCTTGCCGCCGCCGCGAGAACGCGAGCGTCTGTTGTTACCTTGCTTCATGGCACCTTCTGTTCATCAAGGCTATTTATACAATCCCCGCCGCGCGAAGGTCCGAACGTCGGGACCGACACAACCGAATCCGCCCATTCTTCGAAACGCGAACCGGCGATACGGTGTTAGCGTGGGAAAATAATTAAGGGTTTCGACAACGCTTCGGAAGCGTGGACCCCCTTCGGTCGCGGCCCTAGGGACCGCTCGCGAATCAAAGGTAGTCGGGAAAACCCCAATTTCCAACCTTTTTTTGAAGAAAACGTTAAAAATCGGCGTTTACGGCTATCGCCCGCGGCCGGCCCGCGAGGTCGGCGCGCACGCCGGAAACCTTGAGCCGGTGGCCTTCCAGGATCGCCGCGACCGCGTCGGCCTGCCCGTCGCCGATCTCGAGAATGACGCTCGCTTGCGGCTTCAACAGCCGCTTCAGACCGGACGCCAGCAAGCGGTATTGGGCGAGCCCGTCGGCGCCGCCGGAGAGCGCCAGCCTCGGCTCGAAGCGCCGGACCTCCGGCGCCAGTTGCGCGAAATCGCCGTCGGCGACGTAGGGCGGGTTGGCGACGACGAGGTCGAACCGTTCGCCGACGCGCTCGCCCCAGTCGGAAATGCGGAAGCGGGCGCGGCCGGCGAGGCCGAGGCGCCCCGCGTTGGCGCGTGCGACGGTCAGCGCCTTCGCCGAAACGTCGACGCCGAGGCCGCGGGCGTCCGGCAATTCCGAGAGCAACGCTAGCAGCAGGCAACCGGTGCCGGTGCCGAGGTCGAGGATGGCGAGATCACCGTCGTCGCGGCCGCCAGCGACGGCAAGTGCCAGCTCCATCACGGTCTCGGTTTCCGGACGCGGCACCAGGGTCGCCTTGCTGACCCGCAATTCGAGCCCCCAGAACTCGCGCCGGCCCAGGATATAGGCGATCGGTTCGCGGGCGGCGCGCCGCGTCACCAGGGCGGCGAAGCGGTGGCGCTCGGCCGGCGTCGGACGGTGCTCGGGATGGCCGATCAGCCGCGCTGGCGTGACGCCGAACGCATACGCCGCCAGCAGCCGCGCATCGAGGCGTGCGCTGTCGATGCCGGCCTCGGCAAGGCACGCCGCCGCTGCAGCCGTCAGCGCGCCGAGGCTCTCCGGGTCGGTCCCCGGTGCCCGTGACCGCCCTCTTGTCGTCATCGCCGGTGCCGCCCAGGCGTTCATGTCATTTCCGCCAGCCGCCGCGCCTGGTCGTCGGCGACCAGTGCGTCGATGAACTCGTCGAGTTCGCCGTCAAGCACGCGATCGAGCTTGTGCAAGGTGATGCCGATGCGGTGGTCGGTGACCCGGCTTTCGGGAAAGTTGTAGGTGCGGATGCGCTCCGAGCGGTCGCCGGTGCCGACCTGGCTCTTGCGCGTCGCCGCCCGCTCGGCCTCCGCCCGCTCGCGCTCGCGCTCGTAAAGTCGCGCCCGCAGCACCC
Organism: Rhodospirillales bacterium; assembly: GCA_016187325.1. Lineage (GTDB taxonomy): Bacteria > Pseudomonadota > Alphaproteobacteria > Rhodospirillales > Casp-alpha2 > JACPJY01. Next base: position 16,078 of record JACPJY010000198.1, read on the forward strand.
GCATCGCCTTGGCGCGGTTCTTATGCTGCGATTTCTCGTCCTGTTGCGACACTACGATGCCGGTCGGTAGATGCGTGACGCGCACCGCGCTGTCGGTGGTATTGACCGACTGGCCGCCGGGGCCCGAGGAGCGGAACACGTCGATGCGCAGGTCCTTGTCCTCGATCCTGATGTCGACCTCCTCGGCCTCGGGCATCACCGCCACGGTCGCCGCCGAGGTGTGGATTCTCCCGCTGGCCTCGGTCTCCGGCACGCGCTGCACCCGGTGCACGCCGGATTCGAACTTCAGGCGCGCGAACACGCCACGCCCCGATACCGAGGCGATCGCCTCCTTGTAGCCGCCGCGGCCGGTCTCGCTCAGGCTCATCAGCTCGAACTTCCACCGCCGCCCTTCGGCGTAGCGCTGGTACATGCGGAACAGGTCGGCGGCGAACAGCGCTGCCTCCTCGCCGCCGGTGCCAGCGCGAATCTCCAGGATCGCGTTCTTGGCGTCGGCGGCGTCGGCCGGAAGGAGCATGAGTTGCACCTTCTTCTCGAGCCCGGGCAGCCTGCCCTTGAGCCCGTTGAATTCCTCCTCGGCCAGCGCCTTCATTTCGGCGTCGGTCGCCTTGTCGGCGATCAGCGCCTTGAGGTCTGTCATCTCCTTCTGGACGCCGCGCAGCTCGCTCACCGCCTCGACGATCGGCTTCAGGTCCGCGTATTCCTTCGCCATGCGCGCGTAGTCGGTGGCGGAGCGCTTGTCGCCGCTGGCCATCTGTTGGGCCAGCTCGTGGTGGCGGGCAACGACGCGCTCGAGGTTCTTCTCCAGGCTCACCGGTCGCTTCCCTTGCCGCCGCGGGAAAGCCCGAACAGCCGCCGGATCAGGGCCTCCGCCTTCGACCAATCGCCGTCCTCGGCCGCCGCCTGGCGCATCGCCTCCGAGGGCGCGTGCAACAGCCGGTTGACCAACAGCCGCGTCGCTCGCTCGGCGTCGTCGCCGGCCTCGGCCAGCACTTCCGACCGCACGTTTTCGAAGTGGCCGCGGAGCTCGTTGAGGGCCGGCACCGCGGCACGCTCGTCGCGGCCGCGCAAGAAAGACTCCACCTCCTCGTCGACGATGGCGAGCGCGCCCGCCGCCTCCTGTTCGCGGGTGGCGCGACCCTCCATCGCCACCCGTTCCAGGTCGCCCAGGTCGTACAGGAAAACCTCGTCGAGGCGGTTGACGGCCGGCTCGACGTCGCCCGGTAGCGAGGTGTCGATCAGGAACACCGGCCTCTTGCGGCGGCGGTGGAGCACCACCAGCATCATGTCGGCGTCGATCACCTGGCGACGGCTGCCGAGCGCGGTCAGCAGCACGTCCGCCTCGTCGAGCAGCCGCTCCAGCTCGTCGAAATCGCCGACGTTGCAGTTCAAGGTCCGCGCCAGGGCCTCCGCCCGGCCTTCGTTCGGATGCACGACGGTGAGGTGGCCCAAGCCTTCGCCCAGCAGTTGCGCCGCCACCAGCTCGCCCATCTCGCCGGTGCCGACCAGCAGCCCCGAGACTCGGCCGAGGTCGCCATGCAGGTCATGGGCGAGCCTGGCCGCGGCGGCGGCGATGCTCACGGGGCGCTCGCCGATGGCGGTTTCGCTGCGCACCCGCTTGGCGGCGCCGTAGGCGGCCTGGATCAGCGCCTCCAGCCCACCGCCGGTCATTCCGGCGTCGGCGGCCATGCGGTGGCCGGCCTTGACCTGGCCCAGCACCTGCGGCTCGCCGATGATCAGGCTGTCGAGGGAGGCGGCGACCCGGAACATCTGGCGCACCGCGTCGGCGTCGGTGAGTGTGTAGGTCTGACCGGCGAGCGCGGCATCCTCCACGCCGGTGTGCTGGGCGACGGCGGCGATGGCGCGGGCGGCGGCCGTCTCCGGGTCGTCGTCCATGCCCTGCACCTCGATGCGGTCGCAGGTCGAAAGCACCAGCGCGTGGCCGACGCCGGCCAGCCTGAGCCGGCCGAGCACCGCCGGGATTTGCTGCTCCTCCAAAAACAACTGGTCGCGCAGCCCGAGCGTGCTGGACCGGTGGCTGAGGCCGACCACGAACGGGCGGAGCGCCTTCGGCTTGTTTGCCGCCATCGTGCGCCCCCTACCGGTAGCGGGCGAGGTGTTGCCCGAGCGACGAAAGCGGGACTTCCGTCTGCTCGCCCGACGCCATGTCGCGCACCGTCGCTGCCCGTTTCTTCAACTCGTCCTCGCCCAGGATGACGGCGGCGACGGCACCGGCTTTGTTGGCGCGCGCCAGGCGCTTCTTGAGGTTGCCCGAGAACCCGACGTCGGCGGTGAAGCCTTCGGCGCGCAGCTTCTGCGCCACCGCGAATACCTCGATCTCTGCGCCACCGCCAGCGGCGACCACGGCGATCGGGCGCGCGGGCGCCTTCGGCTCGGCGATCATCAGCGCCAGCCGCTCGACGCCGGCCGCCCAGCCGGTGCCCGGCGTCGGCGGCCCGCCCATCGCCGCCATCAGGCCGTCGTAGCGGCCGCCGGCCAGCACCGCGCCCTGGGCGCCGAGGGTCTCGGTGGTGAACTCGAACGCGGTGTGGCAGTAGTAGTCGAGGCCGCGCACCAGCCGCGGGTTGATCTCGAAGGCGACGCCGGCCGCCTTGAGGCCGGCCTGCACCTGATCGAAGAACCGCTTCGAGACGTCGTTGAGATGGTCGCGGAGCAGCGGCGCGTTCGCGATCACGCGCTTGTCGCCTTCGTCCTTGGAATCGAAGATGCGCAACGGGTTGCGTTCCAGCCTGAGCCGGCTGTCCTCGGAGAGTTTGTCGCGGAAGCGTTCCAGGTAGGAGACCAGCTTCGCGCGATAGGCCTGGCGGCTTTCATTGTCGCCGAGCGTGTTCAGTTCCAGCGTCACCTTGTCGGTGAGTCCGAGCGCATCCAGGATATGGGCGCCGAGCGCGATCACCTCGACGTCGCCCAAGGGCTCGGCGATCCCCAACAGTTCGACGTCGATCTGGTGGAACTGCCGCTGGCGTCCCTTCTGTGGACGCTCGTAGCGGAACATCGGGCCGCGGCAGAAGAATTTCAAGGGCAGGCTGTGCTGCAAGCCGCCGGACATGAACGCGCGCGCCACGCCGGCGGTATACTCGGGCCGGAGCGTCAGCGATTCGCCCGCCCTGTCCTGGAAGGTGTACATCTCCTTGGTCACGATGTCGGAGGTCTCGCCGAGGGTGCGCTGGAACACCTCGGTGAACTCGATGATCGGGGTCGATATCTCCTGATAGCCGTAGCGGGCGGCTATCTCGCACGCCGTATCTGTCACCCGCCGGTGGCGGCGCATGGCTTCGGGCAGAATGTCGTGGGTGCCGCGGACCGGCTTGAGCTCCGACATGGCGAATGGGACCCGGCTACTGGGCGGCGGCGGACGGCGCAGCGCCGGCCGCGGTATTCGCCGGACCGGCTTTGCCGTCGCGCCGCTTGTAGCGGCGTTGCACGTAGTCGTCGACGATCTTCTGGAAGTCCTCGGCGATGCGGGGGCCGCGCAGCGTCATCGCCTTCTTGCCGTCGATGAACACCGGTGCCGCCGGCTCCTCGCCGGTGCCCGGCAGCGATATGCCGATGTCGGCGTGCTTGCTTTCGCCGGGGCCGTTGACGATGCAGCCCATGACGGCGAGGTTCATGGTCTCGACGCCATCGTAAGTTTCCCGCCAGTGCGGCATCTGCTCGCGGACGTGGCGTTGGATCTTCTCGGCCAGCTGCTGGAACACGGTCGAGGTGGTGCGCCCGCAGCCGGGGCAGGCGGTAACCAACGGCGTGAACGAGCGCAGACCCATGGTCTGCAGGATTTCCTGGGCGACCACCACCTCGCGGGTGCGGTCGCCGCCGGGCTCGGGCGTCAGCGAGATGCGAATGGTGTCGCCGATGCCGTTCTGCAGCAGCACGGCGAGCGCCGCGGTCGATGCCACGATCCCCTTCGAGCCCATGCCGGCCTCGGTGAGGCCGAGGTGCAGCGCGTAGTCGCCGCGCGCCGCCAAGTCGGAATAGACGGCGATCAGGTCCTGGACGTCGGAGACTTTGCACGAGAGAATGATCTTGTCGCGTCCCATGCCGATCTCCTCGGCGCGCTTCGCGTTCTCGAGCGCCGAGACCACCATCGCCTCGCGCGTCACGCACCCTGATTCCCACGGTTCCTTGCGCTTGGCGTTATCGTCCATCAGGCGCGTCACCAGCTCCTGGTCGAGGCTGCCCCAGTTGACGCCGATGCGCACCGGGCGGTCGTATTTCAGCGCCACCTCGATCATGGTCGAGAACTGACGATCGCGCTTCTCCTTGAAGCCGACGTTGCCGGGGTTGATGCGATATTTCGCCAGCGCCTCCGCGCAGGCCGGGTTCTCGGTCAGCAGCTTGTGGCCGATGTAATGGAAATCGCCGACCAGCGGCACGCCGCAGGCGCGCTTGTCGAGCGCGTCGCGGATGTGCGGCACGGCTTTGGCGGCCTCGTCTCGGTCGACGGTGATGCGTACCAACTCCGAGCCGGCGCGCGCCAGCGCCGCCGCCTGGTCGGCGGTGGCCTGGACGTCGGCGGTGTCGGTGTTGGTCATCGACTGCACCACCACCGGCCGGCCGCCGCCGATGACCACGTCGCCGACGGCGACCGGGACGCTCTGGCGCCGCTCTCTCAGGCCGAGACTGTTGGTCATGGGTTCACCTCTCGGGAGTTCATCCCTCGGACCGTGGGGCGCGGCCAAGCCGCGGCGAACCCCGCCCTCACCCCGCTTTTTGCCTGATCGACCCCCCAGGGTCAACGTCCGGTCAATGTTTAGCCATCGTCCGCAAGCCCACGCCCGCGCCCGGGTCTAATCCGCAACCGCTTGGCCGGCCTTGAGTTTTTCGGCATCCAGCAGGACGTTGCGGCGGACCGCGCCGTCGTCGCCGATGGCCGGCACCGGCGTGCCGTCGACCAGAATCTCGAGCGCGCCGGCGTTGCCGGTGGCCAGCCGCAGCCCGGCCCGGTTGGGCACCGCGTAGCTGTCGCCGGAGCGCAACAGCCGCGTCACCAACATTTCGTTGGCATTTTCGTCGCGAACCTGGATCCAGCTGTTGGTCTTGGCGCGCACCAGGATGCGCGTCGACTCCGCGCCCGTCGGCGCCGGTGTCGTCGTCACCGGCTCGGTGGCGGTAGTCGCCGGTTCCGGCGCTGGGACCGGCTGCGCTGCCGCCGGCTCGGATGGCGCGGCCGCTGTCGCCGCCGCCGTGGCGGCGGCGGGCGTTGCCGGGCGCGGCGCCGGGATCATGTCGACCGGCACGTTGCCGGGCGCGATCACCGGCTCGATGGCCGCCACCGGCTCCGGGGCGCGCGGCGTCGCCACCGGCGTTTCGCGGGTTTCCGGGACCGGCGCCGCCGCCGGGGAAGCGACAGCCGTCTCCGCCGACGGCGTCGGCGATGGCGCGGCTGATGGTGTTTCGGCCTGCGACGCGGCTGGTGCCGCCGCCGGTTCGGCCGGCGCGACGGTGGTGGTGGCGGCGGCCGGTTGCGGTTCACCAGCCGGCGGTTCAGGGGCCGCGGTGGCCGCCGCAGTGTCGATGGTGGCCGGCGCGGAGGCATGCGCCGGGGCTCCGGCCGTCGGCTCCGGCGTTGCTCCCGGCTTCG
>JACPJY010000002.1 GCA_016187325.1 Rhodospirillales bacterium
CAAGACCATCGCGGTCGTCGGCGCGGTGATTGGCGTGTTGTTGGGGTTGCGCCTCGGCGCCACGGTCGCCATCGGCTATTTCATCGGCGCCATTCTCTCCGGCGCCGCCGGCTACATCGGCATGAACGTGTCGGTCCGCGCCAACGTGCGCACCGCCGAAGCGGCGCGCGCCAAGGGGTTGACCGGCGGTCTCGACATCGCGTTCAAGTCCGGCGCTGTCACCGGCATGCTGGTGGTCGGCCTGGCGCTACTCGGCGTCGCCGGCTACTACGTGACGCTGCGCGCCATCGGCAACGCGGGAACACCGCAAGGGCTCCGGCACATCCTCGAGGCGCTGGTCGCGCTCGGCTTCGGGGCGTCACTGATTTCCATCTTTGCCCGTCTCGGCGGCGGCATCTTCACCAAGGGCGCCGATGTCGGCGCCGACTTGGTCGGCAAGATCGAGGCCGGAATCCCCGAGGACGATCCGCGCAATCCGGCGGTGATCGCCGACAACGTCGGCGACAACGTCGGCGATTGCGCCGGCATGGCCGCCGATCTGTTCGAAACCTATGCGGTAACGGTGGTGGCAACCATGTTGCTCGGCGCCATCTTCTTCACCGGCCCTGCACAGGAGCTGATGATGGCGTTGCCGTTGGTGGTCGGCGCGGTGTGCATCATCGCCTCGGTGGTCGCAACCTTCTTCGTCAGGCTCGGCGCCAGCCGGAACATCATGGGCGCGCTTTACAAAGGCCTGATCGCCAGCGCCGTGATCTCGGCGATCCTGATCGGCGGCATCATTTCGATGCTAATCGGCTGGAAAACCGGCTACGCGGCGATGGGCCGCTCGATCACCGGCATCCAGCTTTACATCTGCGCACTGGCAGGACTCGGCGTCACCGGACTGATCGTATGGATCACCGAGTATTACACCGGCACTACGTATCGCCCGGTGCAGAGCGTCGCCAAGGCGTCGATCACCGGACACGCCACCAACATCATCCAGGGCCTGGCGGTCTCCATGGAGTCGACGGCGCTACCGGTCGCCGTGATCTGCGCCGGCATCATCGTCGCGTATCTGAGCGCCGGGCTGTACGGCCTTGCGGTGGCGGCGACGACCATGCTGGCGCTGGCCGGCATCGTGGTCGCGCTGGACGCCTATGGCCCGGTCACCGACAACGCCGGCGGCATCGCCGAGATGGCCGACCTGCCGAAGGACGTGCGGAAGGTCACCGACGCGCTCGACGCCGTCGGCAACACCACCAAGGCGGTGACCAAGGGCTACGCCATCGGCTCGGCCGGCCTCGCCGCGCTGGTGCTGTTCGCCGCCTACACCGAGGACCTTGCCCACTATTTCCCGAACCTGAAGGTCGCCTTCAACCTGCAGAACCCGTTCGTAGTCGTCGGCCTGTTCGTCGGCGGGCTGCTGCCGTTCCTGTTCGGCTCGATGGGCATGATGGCAGTCGGCCGGGCTGGCGGCCAAGTGGTCGTCGAGGTGCGCCGGCAGTTCAAGGAAATCAAGGGCATCATGGAAGGCACGGCGAAACCCGAATACGGCGCCTGCGTCGACATGCTGACCAAGACCGCGATCAAGGAAATGATCGTGCCGTCGCTGCTGCCGGTGCTGGCGCCGGTGGTGATGTACGCCGTAATCGCGGCGATCGCCGGGCAGGCGGCGGCGTTCGCGGCGCTCGGCGCGATGCTGATGGGGACCATCGTCACCGGGCTGTTCGTGGCGATCTCGATGACGTCGGGCGGCGGCGCCTGGGACAACGCCAAGAAGTTCATCGAGGACGGTAACTACGGTGGCAAGGGGTCCGACGCCCACAAGGCGGCGGTCACCGGCGACACCGTCGGCGATCCCTACAAGGACACCGCCGGCCCGGCCGTCAACCCGATGATCAAGATTATCAACATCGTCGCCATCCTACTGCTGGCGATCCTGGCATAGCGGGAAGAGAAGCTTGAGACGGCGCCCGACTGGCGGCCGTTACGGGCTGTAAGGATCGGGCAGGTTCGGATCCGGCTCCGAGGGCTTTTGCCCCTTTTTCTTGAACCGGCCGAGGTTGCCGATCAGCTGTTCGATGGCGGTAATCTGGTTGCCGTGGGTCGGCGTGGTTCGCTCCACGGGCTGAATTTTCCGGCCGGCCTCGAGGCCGATGGTATCGACCTCGGCGACCTTGCCGTCGGCTCCGAACTTGACCATGACGATATGCCGGTCGATGACTTCCGGCGCGAAGAAGGCGAAGGTTTCGGTGCGGTTGGAGATGTAATACCAGGTATTGCTGCCGAACGGGGTGACGCTGGACGGCGAGCCCAGGATATCGACCACGTCGTCCCTGGTCTGGTCGCCCGGCTTGATCTCCGCCAGCCGTTCCGGATCGGGCAAGTTGCCCCGGGTATCGAGGCGGGTCGAGCAGGACGCCGTCGACAAGGCGGCGACGCAGACGACCGCCAATACGGACAAGCGGGTGGACGTGATGAACCTCGAAGCCTTCACCGGTCCTCATCCTCGTCGCGCCGCAACGGCGGACATCGCCACCCAGCGGCTGTTGATCCGGAGAGGGCGGAAAGTTGCACCGCGAGCGGCCGATTGTCAATCGCACGGTGTTGGCATTTGATAGGCATCGGGACCTCAAGGACTCGGAAACGGGATGAGCGCGTTGAGGAAATTGTTCGGTTTTTTCGGCGCCGGCCGCGTAGAGGCGCCAGCCCGCGGCCTTTACCTGTCGCTGGTGGCGCAGGCGCGGCAGCCCGGATTCTATCTGCAGTGCGGCGTCCCCGACACCGTTGACGGACGATTCGACATGATCCTTTTGCACGCTTTTCTGGTGCTCAGGCGCCTGAAACGCGACCATTCGCGCACCGCCGACCTCGCTCAGGCGCTGTTCGACCTGATGTTCGCCGACATGGATCGGAATCTGCGCGAGATGGGCGTCGGTGACCTGGCTGTCGGCCGCCGGGTCAAGGCCATGGCGGCGGCGTTCTACGGCCGCATCGCCGCCTACGAAGCCGGCCTCGACGCCGGCGACGCGACACTCGCCGAGGCGCTCAAGCGCAACCTGTATCGCAAGGCGAACCCCGACGCGGCGGCCATCGACGCCGTTGCCGCCTATCTGCGGCGCGAGGCGCTGGCGCTCGACGGGCAACCGCTGGCGGGCCTGATGGCGGGCGCGGTGACCTTCGGCCCGCCTCCGGCCGCTCCGGTTGCCGGAGACGACCGATGACGACGCCGCCGAAACCGGAATTCTCGCGTCCCGTCGTCGTCGAGTCACTGGACGAAGGCGGCGTCGCGTTGACAGTCGAAGCCGACGCCACCGAGCGAGTGCGGCTGGCCGAACGATTCGGCCTGGTCGCCATCGACAGCCTGACCGGCAAGGTCCGGGTGACGCCCGAGGAAGGCGGCGATATGTTCCGCCTCGACGGCAGCTTCACGGCCGACGTTCGCCAGACCTGCGTCGTCACGCTGGAAGAGTTGCCGGTTCACGTGGAGGGGTCGTTTGAGCGGCAGTATTCGGCACTCGCCGAACCCGAAGACGCGCGCGAAGAGTGCCTGGATCTCGACGCCGAGGAGCCGCCCGATCCGGTTGTCGACGGCCACATCGACGTCGGCGAGGCGATCGTCGAGGAGCTCGCGCTTTCGCTCGATCCGTTTCCCCGTAAGCCGGGGATTTCATTCACGGATTATTCGTTCGGGCCTGATGGCGCCGCCGCCGATTCCGGCGCCGGGGCGGTGAATCCAGGGGCCGCCGCGGGGCCTTTTGCAGCCCTTCAGCGACTTAAGGATCGGCTAAAATGACAACCGCAAGTTTCTTGCCCCGGCGCAGTTTATCGGGTTTAGTATGCGCGCTTTGAGGGCAGAACCAAAGAATCCGAGGTAACCGACCAATGGCAGTCCCCAAGAAAAAGACTTCGAAATCGTGCCGCGGCATGCGCCGTTCACATGACGCGCTCAAATCCTCGGTATACGAGGAATGCCCGAATTGCGGCGAGTTGAAACGGCCCCACCACGTCTGCAAGGCTTGTGGCCATTACGACGGCCGCGAGGTCGTGGAAACCGGGGACGCTGCCTGACGATCGTTGTGGGCTTGATGCCAATTCCCGCGCACCGGCTCGAAGGAAGGTTCTGTTGGCCAAATTGACGCTTTCCATCGATGCAATGGGCGGCGACAACGCCCCGCAAATGGTGGTCGAGGGCGTTGAAGCGTCGCTTGAGCGGTTTTCCGACGTCAAATTCCTGTTATTCGGCGATCAAGCTCAGCTGAAGCCGCTGCTGGAGCGCCATCCGAACGCCAAGGCGGTGTCGGAAATCCGCCACACCGCCGACATCGTCACCAACGAGGAAAAGCCGGGCACGGCGCTCCGCGGCGGCCGCAATTCCAGCATGCGGCTGGCCATCGACGCGGTCGGCTCCGGCGACGCCGACGGTGTGATCTCGGCCGGCAACACCGGGGCGTTGATGGCGATGGCGAAGTTCGTGCTGAAGACTCTTCCCGGCATCGACCGGCCGGCGATTGCCACCTATTACCCGACGCTCAGGGGTGAAAGCGTGATGCTGGACCTCGGCGCCAACGTCGAATGCGATGCCGAAAACCTAGTGCAGTTCGCGGTCATGGGCGAGGTGTTCGCGCGCAACGTGCTCGGCCTCGAACAGCCGTCGATCGGCATCCTCAATGTCGGCGCCGAGGGCTTGAAGGGCAACGAGGCGGTAAAGAAGGCGGCGTTGACGCTGCAGACGACGCAGTTGCCGATCAAATTCTACGGCTTCGTCGAGGGCGACGACATCGGCGCCGGCACCGTTGACGTGGTGGTCACGGACGGATTTACCGGCAACATTGCGCTAAAGACCGCCGAAGGCACGGCCAAGCTGTTCGGCGTGTTCCTCAAGGAGGCGCTGACCTCGACGCCGATGGCCCGGTTCGGCGCTTTGATGGCGAGGCGCGCGCTCAAGGCGTTTAAGATGCGGGTCGATCCCCGGCGCTACAACGGGGCGATGTTTCTGGGCCTGAACGGCGTCTGCATCAAGAGCCACGGCGGCACGGATGCCGTGGGTTTCGCCAATGCCATCCACGTCGCCGTCGAGTTGATCACCAATTCCCTCAACGAGCACATCAAGAAGGACTACGCCAAGCTGTCGGCCGACACGCCCTTCCTCAAGGAAGCGGTCGCCGGCGAATGAACGTACGCACGCAAGTTCTCGGCTGTGGCTCCTATTTGCCTGAACGGGTGGTCACCAACGCCGAGCTGTCGACCATGGTCGACACCACCGACGAATGGATCTTCGAGCGCACCGGCATCCGCGAGCGTCACATCGCGGCCGACGGCGAGCTGACTTCCGATTTGGCCATGAAGGCGGCCGAACGAGCGCTCGAGCACGCCAAGATTCCCGCCGCCGAGATCGACATGGTGATCCTGGCGACAACGACGCCCGACTACACCTTTCCGGCGACCGCCACCAAGGTGCAGTCGCGGCTGGGCATGGTCAACGGCAGCGCCTTCGACATCCAAGCGGTGTGCTCCGGCTTCATCTACGGCCTGGCGATCGCCGACAGCTTTATTCGGACCGGTCAGTCCAAAACCATCCTGCTGATCGGCGCCGAGACGTTCTCGCGCATCCTCGACTGGCAGGATCGCGCCACGTGCGTGCTGTTCGGCGACGGCGCCGGGGCGGTGGTCCTGCGGGCCGGGGAGGGGGAACCAGAGGCCGGCGGCGGTGCCGGCCACAACGTCGGGCGCGGCATCATCTCGACCCATCTCCATTCCGACGGCTCCACCAACGACCTGCTTTACGTCGACGGCGGGCCGTCGTCGACCCAGACCGTCGGCCACGTGCGGATGGTCGGCCGCGAGGTGTTCCGGCACGCCGTCATCAATCTCGCGGCCATCGTCGAGGAGGCGCTGGAAGCGAACGGGCTGCAGCCGGCGGACATCGACTGGCTGGTTCCGCATCAGGCCAACAAGCGCATCCTCGACGGCACCGCCCGCAAGCTTGGCTTGCCGATCGAGAAAATGATCATCACCGTCGACCGTCACGCCAACACGTCGGCGGCCTCGATCCCGCTGGCGCTCGACGAAGCGGTGAAAGACGGACGCATCAAGCGCGGCGATCTGATTCTGATGGAGGCGATGGGCGGCGGCCTGACCTGGGGCGCCAGCCTGGTGCGCTGGTAGGCAGCTCACGCGCATTTCCGGCTGGGCGCCTGCGCCGGCAAAGCGTTGGTTCTGAAATGTTCTGCCATCCCTTTGATATTGACGGATTTATCCGGTAACGATAGGCTCGTTCCTTAACGCTAACAGGGGGGCTTGACGGGCATGGCCGGAAGAACCATCACACGCGCGCAATTGGGCGAGGCCGTCTACCAGGAAGTCGGCCTGTCGCGGAATGAATCCGCGGAGCTTCTCGAATCGGTTCTCGCCGAGATGTCGGGCGCGCTCGCCAGGGGCGAAACGGTGAAGATTTCCTCGTTCGGCAGCTTCTCCGTCCGTCAAAAGGGCCAGCGCATTGGGCGCAACCCGAAGACTGGGGAGGAAGTCCCGATTCTGCCGCGCAAGGTGCTGGTATTCCGGCCGTCGCAGGTGCTGAAGAACCGCATCAACGAGAGGATGCGTCCCGGCTCGCGGACATGACGATGGCGGCGCCGGCTGAAGGTCCATCGGCTGGAGGACGAGCGGCAAAATCCGCCGCCGCATTCCGCACCATCAGCGAAGTCGCCAGTGAGCTGAAGCTGCCGCAGCACGTGCTGCGTTTCTGGGAATCCAAGTTTACCGCCATCAGGCCGATGAAGCGCGGTGGCGGGCGACGGTACTACCGGCCCGAGGACGTGGCGTTGCTGACGTGCATCCGCGACCTGCTCCACAACGACGGCTATACGATCAAGGGCGTACAGAAGCTACTGCGCGAGAGCGGCGGCAAGCTCAAGGCCGCCCCAGTGGCGGCCGCAGGCAGCGATGCGCAGGCGCCGGTGCCGGTGCCTGCACCGGCTGAGGGCGACAGGTTCACCGCCGAGACGCGGGCACAACTGAAAAGCCTGCTCGGCGAGCTCGAAGACCTACGCGCCACCCTCGGCGGCATCTGATCGTCCGGGAATTGCGGCAGGTTTCGGCGGCCGCCAGACGGTTGCCGCCGCTGATGCCGTTCAAGTATAGTGCCGCCATAGCCGGCGCCGCCCGGCGACATGACGGCAACATCGCGGCGGCAACCGACCGGAGCGTGGCGCAGCTTGGTAGCGCACTACACTGGGGGTGTAGGGGTCGCGGGTTCAAATCCCGCCGCTCCGACCATTTTCTTTCTCGTTCGACGGGGCGGCCGGCGCGGCCGCGACGGGGGGCGCCGAATACCGGCGCTGCGGAAAAAAAGGCCGGGGCACGAACCCCGGCCTTAGTCTGTGCTCTTGAGGGAAGGGAGGATTCGTTTTCACGAAATCCATCCTTACCCCGATATCCGACCACAGAACGCCGCCCGTCGCATGTGACCGCGGTCACACGCCGGCATTTTTTCACACCGCGTTTGTGGACTGGAAATCGACGTTCTAAATTAATAAATAATAATTTATATCAATATATTATTGTAAATTATTAATGTAATATCTCAATTCAAACCGGCACCCCCGAACGACGATTTCCCGGCGCCGCGTTCGGGTCACGAACCGAGCAGATGCACGGGCGGCCCGTCGTCGGCGCGGATGCCGCAGGCGGCCTGCAGCCGATCCAGGATGCTCGGCACCATGTCTATGGTGGTGCCGAGGATGAATTCACCGGGCACCAGCTTCAGCGTCGGGCCCTTGGTGCATTGGCCGAGGCAGACGATGCGCTCGACCGCGATAGCGATGCGGCGCTCGCGGATGCCGCTTTCGATGGCGTCGGCGATCGGCAGGCTGCCGCGCGCCGCGCACGACGGCTCGCTCGCCTTGAAGCGCCGGTTGATGCAAATCAACAGCGTCCGCGGCGGCAGGTAAGAGGACTGGTCGGCGGGAGTTTTCACGGGCGTCGCCGGGGTATCGGATTCACGGCGGGCGGCGCCGGCTCGGCGCGCCGTCGAACGGCGCCCGGGCGGACGCCGGTCAGGCAAGGGCCCGCTTGGCGCTGGCGACGTCGGCGGCCATCTGGAATACGGTGTCCAGACGCGCCAGCTTCAGCACCCGTAGTACGGTATCCGGCGGCGCGGCAAGGATCAGTTTCTTGCCCCGCTTGCGGGCGGTCTGGAACGCTTCCAGCAAGCTGGCGACGCCAGAGCTATCGATCATCGAAACTGCGGAAAGATCCACTGCCACGCTGCGGCCCTTGGCGATGGAGTCGAGCAGCACCTTGCGCATGGAACTGGAAAACTCGAGGTCAATGTCGCCCTTCAGGGCAATCACCGTGATCTCGCCATCCTGGGTAACCGTGTGCTGCATACTGATCCAGAGTCCGATGCGCCGACCGAAAGGCGCCAGCGCGACGCGAATTTCCGGCCGGCGGCAACCGCAATTTCAGCCCCGTGACTGGGCGATCAAGCGCCCGCGCACAGGCGGCGGCCGGCGTCGGTAAGCCGGCAGATCTGCCAGTCCGGCTTGATCGGGTTGTTGAACCACGGTTCGGCCCAGCCCTTGTCGAGGCAGCTTTGCACCGTGCGGTCGTTGACGCGCCGTCCTTCCTGATCGAACAGCGGCAGTTTGCCGCCGGGTTGATTGAGCCCGCGCATCAACCATTTCAGTTGCGACGACGACACACCGCCGGCGACGCGCGGCCGCGTCGGCTCGGCATCGCGTTCGCTGGCGATTACGGTTAAATGGGTTTGCATATCCGCCCTGGTTTTTCGTTATCGAGACAATAATATGGAGCATGCTACGGTAGTTTCGAGTCGCGGCCAAGCGCCTTGTTTCAGTTAGAGATTTTGCGGCGCGTGACTTGGCGGATGCGCGGCGGCGCGCGAGGGTCGGAGGAAATTAACCATGACGCAGGTTCTGGTCTACGTCACCGCGGCGTCCCGCGACGAGGCGCTGCGTATCGGCCGCACCGCGGTCGAAAGCCGGCTCGCCGCTTGCGCCAACGTGCTGCCCGCGGCGACGACTTCGATCTACTGGTGGCAGGACAAGATCGAAGAGGCAACGGAGGTGTCGCTGCTCCTGAAGACCAAGGCGGGGCTCGTCGATGCGCTGGTGGCGAAGGTCAAGGAGAACCACAGCTACGACTGTCCGTGCGTGGTCGCGGTGCCGATCTCGGGCGGCAATCCGCAGTTCCTGAAATGGATCGACGCCGAGACGGCGTGATGACTATGTAAAAAGGGCCTAGGGCAACGCGACGGTAGCCACCGCCTGCGCGGCGATGCCTTCGGCCCTACCGGTGAATCCCATGCGGTCGGTGGTCGTCGCCTTGACGCTGACCCGGTCCTCGGCGAGCCCGAGGATGGCGGCAATGCGCGCCGTCATTGCCGAACGGTGGGGGCCGATTTTCGGCTTCTCGCAGATCAGCGTCACGTCGAGATGGACGATACGGCCGCCCCTGGCGGCGACCAACTCGCCGGCGCGGCGCAGGAACTGTGCGGAGGCGGCGCCCCTCCATTGCGGGTCTGATGGCGGGAAATGGCTGCCGATGTCACCGGCGCCGATGGCGCCGAGCAGCGCGTCGGTGGCGGCGTGCAGTCCGACATCGGCGTCCGAGTGGCCGATCAGGCCGCGCTCGAACGGTACCGCGACGCCGCACAGCATGACGTGATCGCCGGGCCCGAACTGGTGGGCGTCGATGCCGATGCCGGTGCGCGTCTCGCTGGCGCCGAGCAGCCGCCCGGCGCGCACCAGATCGTCCTCGGTGGTGATCTTGAAGTTGTCCTCGGCGCCTTCGACGATGGCAACCGCGAGGCCGGCGTGTTCGGCCACCGCCGCGTCGTCGGTCAGCCCCGAAGCCGGCGCCCGGCGGTGGGCGGCGAGGATGTCGGCGAAGCGGAAGGCTTGCGGCGTTTGCGCCCGCCATAAATTTTGCCGCTCGACGGTGGCGGTGACCAAGCCGCCGTCGCCGCGCTTCAGCGTGTCGGCGACCGGCAGGGCCGGCACCGCGCCGGGCGACGCGTCGAGCGCCGCCAGGACGCGCGAAATGACGGCGGCCGAAACCAGCGGCCGGGCGGCGTCGTGGATCAGCACCCTGTCGGGCTTGAGCGCCGCCACGCGCTCGAGGCCGCGGGCCACGGATTCCTGACGTACCACGCCGCCCGCTACGGGTTCCGGCAGATCGAGGCCGGTGGTTGCGGCGTCGTAATGGGCGCGGTGGCTCGGATCGATGACCGCCTGCACCGAGGTCACCTGCGGATGCTCTAGGAAGGCGCGGAGCGCGCGCCGCATCACCGGCTCGCCGGCGAGCGTCCGGTACTGCTTCGGCACCGCGCCGCCGAAGCGCCGGCCTTCGCCGGCCCCGACCACCAGTGCCACGGTTCCGCTCATGAGTGCCTTTCCCGCACCGTTCTCAATCGGCGTCGCTTCGCGGCGCCGAACTTAGTGCGCCCCCGTCGCCTTGCCAAGGGACTTGCCAATCGCGGACGACGGCGCGATTGTGCCGAGTCCGCCGTCGGCGGCCGGCCACGGCTTCGGCGGCAAACCATGAGCAAGCGAGGGACGCCTGCGCCCATGCCCGAAAACGCGCTTCTGAGTCTGTCGGCGATCGTCACCCTGGTGCCGGCGGCGCTGTTGCCGTTGCGCCGCGATCACAGCCGCGATTTCACGTTCTGGGCGCTGCTGGCGGTGGCGGTGGCCGGGCCGCTGTCGTCGGTCTTGGCATCGCTCGGCGGCATTTGGCGCACCGATCTGTCGATGACGTTGTGGGTGACGGTCGCCGCCTCGATGGCGCTGTTCGCGGCCACCGCCGCGGTCAGCCGAGAGGCGTGGCGGCTGACGCCGCTAGTGTGCGGCTACATGGTCTGCCTCGCCGTGCTGGCAACGGTGTGGGGGCACGCCCCGGTGAAGCCGCTCGGCAGCGGGCCCGGCGGCTGGATCTTGGTTCACATCATCGTTTCGGTCGCCACCTATGCACTGGTCACCATCGCCGCCGTCGCGGCGCTGGCGGCGTTCATGCAGGAGCGGGCGCTGAAATTGAAGCAGCCGACGACGCTGACGCGGCTGTTGCCGTCGGTCGCCGATTGCGAGGAATTGCTGGTGCGGCTGTTGGTGCTGGGCGAGATCGTGCTCGCCATCGGGCTGGCCACCGGCATGGCGCTGCAATTGAAAGAAACCGGCTCGCTGCTGAAATTTGACCACAAGACTGTGCTGACCGTTGCCGCCTTTATGGTCATCGGCGGTTTGCTGTTGGCGCATTTCAAGAGCGGCCTGCGCGGACGCAAGGCGGCACGCATCGTGCTGCTCGCTTATCTGCTTTTAACTCTCGGATATCCCGGGGTAAAATTCGTTACCGACGTGCTGATGGCGTAATCCCAGGCAGCCGTTCCATGGTTGCCTCAGAAATCGGCAATTGTCGTTGCCAAAAACGTTGTAATTCCCCGAATTTTGCCTAATAAATGGGCACCCCAAAAAGGCCTAACCCCGAATTGTCCGCAATGCCGCCCAAAACGCTGCCCACCATTGGCCCGATCCGCCTCGACAGTCCGGTGATCCTGGCCCCGATGTCAGGGATCACCGACATGCCGTTCCGCCGCCTGGTCAAGCGTTGCGGCGTCGGTTTGGTGGTCAGCGAGATGATCGCCTCGAAAGCGATGATCCATGCCGCCCGCAAGACGCTGCGGATGGCCTCCCACGCCGCCGATGAGCAGCCGATGGCGGTGCAGCTCGCCGGCTGCGAGCCCGAGGTGGTGGCGGAAGCCGCTAAGCTGAACCGCGATCGCGGCGTGGCGCTGATCGACCTCAACATGGGATGCCCGGTGAAGAAGGTGACCAACGGCGACGCCGGCTCGGCGTTGATGCGCGACGAGCGGCTCGCCGCCGGCATCCTCGCCGCCGCCGTCATGGCGGTCGACATCCCGGTGACGTTGAAGATGCGCACCGGATGGGACGACGCGAGCCGTAACGCGCCGAAGCTGGCGCGCATCGCCGAGGATTGCGGGATCAAGGCGATCTCGGTACACGGCCGTACCCGCTGCCAGTTCTACAAGGGACGCGCCGACTGGAAATTTATCCGCCAGGTCAAGGATGCTGTGCGCATCCCGGTGTTCGCCAACGGCGACATCATGAGCTTCGACGACGCCGCCCAGGCGCTCGCCGACTCCGGCGCCGACGGCATCCTGATCGGGCGTGGTACCTATGGCCGCCCGTGGTTCCCGTCGCAGGTGCGACATTTCCTGGAAACCGGCGAGCGGCGGGCCGATCCCGGCCTGCCTGAGCAGCTCGCCGTGGTGCTCGAGCATTACGATGACATGCTCACCCATTACGGCGTCCATCACGGCGTCCGCGTGGCGCGCAAGCACATCGGCTGGTATTCGCGCGGCCTGCCGAAATCGGCCGAGTTTCGCGCCCAGGTGATGCGCGCCGAGGATCCGGAAACGGTGAAGACAATGTTGCGCCGCTTCTACCAGCCGATCATCGACAGGATGGCGGCGTGATGGTGGAGCCCGTGGTTGCCATCCGTCCGAAGGCCGGCGCCGCCGACGTCGATGCCGACAGCATTCTCAACGCGCTCGGCACTGCGGTTGTGGTCGTCGATGACGCCAACGCCATCGTCCAAGTCAACAGCGCCGGCGAGCAATTCCTGCAGGGCAGCGCCGCGCATCTCAAGGGCAAGCCGCTGGCCGAGTTGTTGCCGGTCGACAATCCGCTGTTTTCTCTGATCGAACAGGTGCGCGAGGAAGGCAACGCGGTGTCCGAATACGGCGTGACGCTGGAATCTCCGCGCATCGGCCGCCATTTCGTGAATTTGCAGGCAACGCTGCTCGCCGACGACGAGGACTTGGTGGTGGTGACGCTGCAGCAACGTTCGATCGCCGACAAGATCGACCGCCAACTCACCCACCGAGGCGCTGCCCGCTCGGTGACGGCCATGGCATCGATGCTCGCCCACGAGGTCAAGAACCCGCTTTCCGGTATCCGCGGCGCCGCGCAGCTGTTGGAGCAGAACTCGTCGCCGGCCGACCGTCGCCTGACCGAGCTGATCCGCGACGAGGCGGATCGAATTTGCGAATTGGTCGACCGTATGGACGCGTTTTCCGACTCGGGGCCGCTGAAGCGCGGCGCCGTGAACATCCATCAAGTCCTGGATAGGGTGATGCAACTGGCGAAAAACGGTTTCGGCCGGCATTTGCGTTACATCGCCGAGTTCGACCCGTCGCTGCCGCCGGTCTACGGCAATCGCGACCAGTTGCTGCAGGTGTTTCTGAACCTGGTCAAGAACGCCGCCGAGGCGGCGCCCGCCAAGGGCGGCGAGATCACCCTCGAGACCGCCTACCAGCAAGGGGTACGGTTCGCCGTCGTCGGCACCAATTCGCGCATGCATTTGCCGCTCCGCGTCAGCGTCAAGGACAACGGCCCTGGCATTCCCGAGGACATCAAGGGCTACCTGTTCGACCCGTTCGTGACCTCGAAGCCCAACGGCAGCGGCCTCGGCCTGGCGCTAGTGGCCAAGATCATCGGTGACCACGGCGGCGTCATCGAATGCGACAGCCAGCCGAGGCGCACCGAGTTTCGCGTCATGCTGCCGATGGCCGATCCCGCGCTGGCCGGCGGAGACGGGGAGGATTCGTGATGGCGGCGCCGACGATCCTGGTCGCCGACGACGACGGCGCCATCCGCACGGTGGTCAGCCAGGCGTTGGGGCGCGCCGGCTACGAGGTGCGCGCCACCGGCAACGCGGCGACGCTGTGGCGTTGGATCAGCGACGGCGACGGCGATCTGGTGATCACCGACGTGGTGATGCCGGACGAGAACGGTCTCGACCTGATCCCGCGCATCCGCGGCATCCGTCCGGAGCTCCGCATCGTTGTCATGAGCGCCCACAACACGCTGCTGACCGCCGTAAAGGCGACCGAGCGGGGCGCCTTCGAATACCTGCCGAAGCCGTTCGACATCAACGAACTGGTCAACGTGGTGCGACGCGGCCTCGAAAGCCCGCGCTCGGCGGGAGACTTCGAAAGCGGCGGCGAGCCCGAGGAGACGCTGCCGCTGATCGGGCGCTCGCCGGTGATGCAAGAAATCTACCGGACGCTGGCGCGCCTGATGGGCACCGACCTGACGGTGATGATCAACGGCGAGTCCGGCACCGGCAAGGAACTGGTAGCGCGCGCGCTCCACGATTACGGCAAGCGCAAGAACGGGCCGTTCGTCGCCATCAACATGGCGGCGATCCCTAAAGAGCTGATCGAGAGCGAGCTGTTCGGCCATGAGAAAGGGGCGTTCACCGGCGCCGCCGCGCGTGCCCCCGGGCGCTTCGAACAGGCGGAAGGCGGCACGCTCTTCCTCGACGAGATCGGCGACATGCCGCCCGATGCCCAAACGCGGCTTCTGAGGGTGCTGCAGGACGGCCAATACACCACTGTCGGCGGCCGCACGCCGATAAAGGCCGACGCGCGCATCATTGCCGCCACCCACCACGATCTGAAGCAGTTGATCCGCCACGGACTGTTCCGCGAGGACTTGTACTTCCGGCTCAACGTAGTGCCGATCCGGCTGCCGCCGCTGCGCGAGCGCACTGAGGACATCCCCGAGCTGGTGCGCTGCTTCCTGGCCCGCGCGGCGGACCAGGGGCTGCCTTGGAAGATCATCGACAACGCGGCGATGGAATGCCTCAAGAGCTATTCCTGGCCCGGCAACGTGCGCGAGCTCGAGAACCTGGTGCGGCGGCTGGCGGCGCTGTACTCGCAGGAGGTGATCAGCGTCGAGGACATCCAGGCCGAACTCGCCGACGCCTCGCCGGCCGCTATCGAGTCGGAAGGCAAGGGGCTGTCGCAGTCGGTGGAGCGGCGGCTCGCCGCCATCTTCTCCGCGCGTGGGGAGGCCCTGCCGGCGGCTGGGCTCTACGAGCGGGTGCTGAAGGAGGTGGAGCGGCCGTTGATCACCATTACTCTGCAAGCGACCCGCGGCAACCAGATCAAGGCCGCCGAGGTGCTCGGCCTCAACCGCAACACGCTGCGCAAGAAGATCCGCGAACTCAACATACCGGTCATCCGGGGCGCAAAATGAGTGGCGCCGCGACCCTTGCCGGACGGTTCCGCGACTGGCTGAAGGACGCCAGCATTCACCGCAAGCTGGCCTACGCTTTGGCGGCGGCGGCGGTGGTTTCGGGCGTCGCCACCTTCGCCACCATGTCCGGCCGCACCGCCACCGATATCAAGACCGTGCTGAATCTCATCTACGTCGACGGCATCCTGCTGCTGCTGCTGGCCCTGGTGGTGGCGCGGCGGCTCACCACCGTCTGGCAGGAACGGCGGCGCGGCCAAGCGGGCGCCGGGCTGCACGTGCGCCTGGTGATGCTGTTCAGCTTGGTGGCGGTGACGCCGGCGATCTTGGTCGCCGTGTTCTCAGCGCTGTTCATCAACTACGGCCTGCAGGTATGGTTCAGCGACCGCATCAGCACCGCCATTAACCAGTCGCTCACCGTTTCGCACGCCTACCTCGACGAGCACCGCAAGAACATCGTCGCCGACGCGCTCGTCATCACCAACGACATCATTTTCAATGCGTCGCCGATCACCGACCCCCGGCGGATCGGCCAGATCCTGTCCCATCACGCCGCGCTCAGGGCACTGTCGGAAGCCTTGGTCATCGACGGCAGCGGCCGCGTGTTAGCGCGCTCGGAATTCAGTTTCTCGGAGCGGGCCGATGAAATTTCCGCCGCAGACTTCGAACGGGTCAACCGCGGCGAGGTCGCGATCCTGGGGAGCAGAACCGACGAGCGCATTCGGGTGTTGATTAAACTTGCTAATATCGTCGACGCGTACTTGGTGATTGAACGCTTCGTCGACCCGAAGGTCATCGCCCACATCAAGCGCATTGAGGACGCCGTCGGCCGCTACCAGACGATGGAGCAGCAGCGCAGTGGCATTCAGATCAGTTTCGTGATGATCTTCGTCGTCGTCGCGTTGCTGTTGCTGTTGGCGGCAATCTGGATCGGACTGACCGTGTCGACGCAGTTGGCGAAGCCTATCATCTCGCTGATCTCCGCCGCCGAGCGAGTCAGTCAGGGCGACTTGAGCGTGCGCGTCGACACCACCGATAGCGTCGACGAGATCGGCGCGCTCAGCCGCGCCTTCAACAATATGACTGGCGAGCTGAAAAGCACCCAGGAAGGCCTGATCGACGCCAACCGCGAACTCGACGAACGGCGGCGGTTTACGGAAACTGTGCTCACCGGCGTTTCAGCCGGCGTCATTGGCCTCGACAAGGACGGCCGCGTGCATTTGTCCAATCGCTCGGCGTCCGAACTGCTGTCGACCAATCTGGAGAACGACGTCGGCAAGCCGCTCGCCGACGTGGTGCCCGAAATGGCGGAGTTGCTGATGCAGGCGATCAACCGACCCGATCGCCAGCAGCATGCGGAACTCAATGTTGCTCGCGACGGCCGGTTCCGCACCCTCAAAGTCAGCATCGCCGCGGAACGGCTGAGCGGCGACGTTTTCGGCTACGTGGTCACCTTCGACGACGTGTCCGAACTGCTGTCGGCCCAGCGCAAGGCGGCATGGGCGGACGTCGCCCGCCGCATCGCCCACGAGATCAAGAATCCGCTGACGCCGATCCAGTTGTCGGCCGAGCGCCTGAAGCGCAAGTACCTGAAGGAGATCAAGACCGATCCCGAGACGTTCTCGAGTTGCACCGAGACCATTGTCCGCCAGGTTGAAGACCTGCACCGCATGGTCGACGAGTTCTCGTCGTTCGCGCGCATGCCGCAAATGGTTCCGAAAAACGAGAACCTTTCGGAAATCTGCCGCGACACGGTGATGCTGGAAACTAACCGCCACCCGGACATCGTCTACGACATCGCCATGCCGAAGGAGGACGTCCGCCTCTACTGCGACCACCGCCAGGTGTCGCGGGCGCTGACCAACCTGCTGAAGAACGCCGCGGAATCGATCATCGCCAGACAGGCGGAGGAAGGCACCTCGGCGCCCGGCGGCGCCATCCGCGTCATCGTCGAGGTCAGCCACGACGGCACCGTGGACGAGGAAAACCGTGTCGTGCGGGTGATTGTCGAGGATAATGGCCGCGGCTTGCCCAAGCAAAACCGCGAGCAGCTCACCGAACCCTACGTGACGACGCGCACCAAGGGCACCGGGCTCGGCCTCGCCATCGTCAAGAAGATCATGGAAGACCATAACGGCCTTTTGCTACTCGAGGATCGCGACGGCGGCGGCGCCAGGGTGACGTTGGTTTTCCGCCCGCTCGAACGGAATCTTCAGACTGCGCCGGGCACCGATGCGGACGTGGATCCGATGAAGGTTGCCACCAGCCTGCTGGGCCACGGCTCCTGAGGGCCCCGCGACCATGATGGCGCGCGACATACTGATCGTTGACGACGAAACCGACATCCGGGTGCTGACATCCGGGATCCTCCAGGACGAGGGCTACCAGACCCGGGAAGCCGCGACCAGCGCCCAGGCACTCGCCGCCGTCGAAAGCCGGCGACCGAGCTTGGTGCTGCTCGACATCTGGCTGCAGGGCAGCGACCTCGACGGCCTCGGTATCCTCAAGGTGCTGAGGAAGGAGCACCCAACCATCCCGGTGCTGATGATGAGCGGCCACGGCACCGTTGAGACCGCCGTCGCCGCCATCAAGGATGGCGCCTACGACTTCATCGAGAAACCGTTCAAGGCCGATCGCCTATTGCGGCTGGTGGAGCGCGCCATCGAGATCGACCAGTTGCGCCGCGAGAACGAGGAGTTGCGGATGCGCGCCGGGACCGTCAGCGAGCTGATCGGCGACTCGCCGGCGATCCGTGAGGTCAAGCGCGCCATCGTGCGGGTGGCGCCGACCAACAGCCGGGTGCTGATTACCGGCCCGGCCGGTTCCGGCAAGGAGGTCGCGGCCCGCATGCTGCACATCCAGTCGCGCCGCGCCAAGGGGTCGTTCGTGGTCGTCAACTGCGCCACCATGCTGCCGGAAAGGATGGAGGTCGAGTTGTTTGGAGCGGAAAACGCCGGAGCCGGCGACGCGCCGATGAAGGTCGGCACCTTCGAGGCCGCCCACAACGGCACGCTGTTCCTGGACGGGGTCGGCGACATGCCGCTCGAGACCCAGGGCAAAATCGTCCGCGTGCTGCAGGAGCAGATATTCAAGCGTGTCGGCGGCTTGGTCTCGGTCGAGGTCGACGTCCGGGTGATCGCCGCCTCGACCGCCGATCTGTCGGCCGAAATCGCCGCCGGACGTTTCCGCCAAGACCTGTACTACCGCCTCAACGTGGTGCCGATCGAAATTCCGCCGCTCAGGGCGCGGCCCGAGGATATCCCGCTGCTGGCCCGCCATTTCATGGAGCGTACCGCCGCCGTCTCGGGGCAGCCGCAACGGGAAATCAGCGCCGATGCGCTCGTTCTGTTACAGGCCTACAGCTGGCCCGGCAACGTCCGCGAGCTGCGCAACGCCATCGAACGGCTGCTGATCATGGCGCCCGAAGACCATAGCCAGCCCATAGGAGCCGGCATGCTGCCGCCGGAAATCCAGGGCAACGCGCCGCCGGTGCGCAACCTGGATCGCAACGTCGAGATCATGGGTTTGCCGCTGCGCGACGCGCGCGAAGTGTTCGAGCGCGAATACCTGCTGGCCCAGGTGACCCGTTTCGGCGGCAACATCTCGCGGACTGCCGAGTTCATCGGCATGGAACGCTCCGCGCTTCACCGGAAGCTGAAGTCGCTCGGCGTGCGCGACGACGATCGGCAGCAACAGGCCGGCGGCGGATGAGCGCTGCGCCCGGACCGGCGCTGCGGCCGACCCGGACGGATTTTCGCTAACAACAAGGGCTCGAATGCCATGAAAGTCATCGTCTGCGGCGCCGGTCAGGTCGGCTTCAACATCGCCCGCCACCTGGCCATGGAGAACAACGACGTTACCGTGATCGACCAGGAGCCGGAGTTGATTCGCCGCATCAGCGACACCCTGGACGCCCAGGGAATCGTCGGCCACGCCTCGAACCCGGACGTGCTCGAACAGGCCGGCATTGCCGACGCCGACATCATCATCGCCGTCACCTACGCCGACGAGGTCAACATGGTGGCGTGCCAGGTGGCGCATTCGCTGTTCGACGTGCCGACCAAGATCGCGCGCATCCGCCAGCAGAGCTACCTACAGCCCATCTACGCCAACCTGTTCACCCGCGACCACCTGCCGATCGACGTGATTATCTCCCCGGAAATCGAGGTCGCCCGCGCCGTCACCCGACGACTCGAGGTGCCGGGCGCCTTCGAGATGATCCCCCTGGTCGACGGCCGGGTGAAGCTGATCGGCGTCAAATGCGAGGAGACGTGTCCGCTGATCAACACGCCACTGCGCCAGTTGACGCAGCTGTTCCCCGATCTCAACATCGTCATCGTCGGCATCATGCGCGGCGCCAAGCCGATGGTGCCGACCGCTGAAGACTTCATGGTGCCCGGCGACGAGGTCTATTTCGTCGTTGACAGCGAGCAGGTGCGCCGGGCGATGGCGGCGTTCGGCCACGAAGAGCCGGAGGCCCGGAGGCTCCTGATCTTCGGCGGCGGCAACATCGGCCTGTTCCTGGCCCAGGAGGTCGAGCGCGAGCACAGCTGGGTGAAGGCGAAGATCATCGAAGGCCGCAAGGAGCGCGCCGACAAGATCTCGGGGCTGCTGGAGAACACCATGGTCATCTGCGGCGACGTGCTGGACTCCGAGATTCTGGCTGAGGCCAACGTCGCCAACACCGAGACCGTGGTCGCCGTCACCAACGACGACGAGACCAACATTCTGTCCTCGCTGTTGGCCAAGCGCTACGGCTGCCAGCGCGCGATCACGCTGATCAACAAGGGCACCTATGAGCCGCTGATTGGTTCGCTCGGCATCGACGTCGTCGTCAGCCCGCGCAATATCACCGTATCGTCCATCCTCCAGCATGTCCGCCGCGGCCGCATCCATTCGGTGCACACGCTCCGCGAAGGCTTCGGCGAACTGATCGAGGCCGAGGCGCTGCAGACCTCCGAGCTGGTCGGCACGCCCTTGAAGGAGGTCGAGCTGCCGGAGGGCGTTGTTCTGGGGGCGATCGTCCGCGACGGCAAGATGATCTGCCCCCGCGGCTCCACGGTGGTGCAGGCAAAAGACCGTGTGGTGCTGTTCGCCGCCGAAGAGGTGATCCGCCAGGTCGAGAAGATGTTCGCCGTCCAGCTTGAATATTTCTGAGAACCGGCCGGGAGAACCACATCCGATGTCGAGAATTGCCTACGTCAACGGCCGCTACGTGCCGCACCGCCATGCGCATGTCCACATCGAGGACCGGGGCTACCAGTTCGCCGACGGCGTCTACGAGGTGTTCGCGGTGCATCGCGGGCGCCTGATCGGCGAGAAGGGCCACATGGCGCGGCTCGACCATTCGCTCGGCGCGCTTCGCATCGCGTGGCCGATGTCGCCGCGCGCGCTGGCGGTGGTGGTGCGCGAGGTGGCGCGGCGGAACCGGGTCGAAAACGGGCTGGTGTACCTGCAGATCACCCGCGGCGTCGCCCGCCGCGACCACGCGTTCCCAAAGAACGTCGACAGCGCGCTGGTGGTGACGGCGCGCTCATCGCCGCCGCTCGACAAGCGGGCGCTGCGCCATGGCGCCGGCGTCATCACCATTCCCGACATCCGCTGGAAACGCCGCGACATCAAGTCCACATCGTTGCTGCCCAACGTGCTCACCAAGAAGGGCGAGTTGGTGACCCGCAACGCTGGCTATTCGATCCTCAACGGCATCACTCGGCTAGCGGTGCTGGAGGCGGCCGCCGAGGCCGGCGTCGGCTTCAAGGAGCGGCCGTTCTCGGTGGCGGAAGCCAAGCAGGCCAAGGAGGCCTTCGTTACCAGCTCGACCTCGCATGTCAAGGCGGTGACCAGCATCGACGGCAGGTCCGTCGGCAACGGCCATGTCGGCGAGCTGACCAGCCGCATCCTGGATCTCTACGTCGATTTCATCGAAGGGGCGGGCGGTCCCCGTAATCCGGGACCCTGGAACTGAGACGTGGCGGCGGCAATTCCCCCGGTGAAAGCGCTCGCCAGACCGAACGCCATCCTGTTCGATTGGGACAATACCCTGGTCGACAGCTGGCCGACCATCCACGACGCGCTGAATACCACCTTGGCGGCGTTCGGACGGACGCCGTGGACGCTCGCCGAGACCCGCCGGCGCGTGCGCAAGTCCATGCGCGACAGCTTCCCGGCGCTGTTCGGCGACGACTGGCAGGACGCCGGCGAGGTCTTTTACCGGCGCTATGGCGAAATCCATGCCCGCAACCTGAAGCCGTTGCCGGGCGCCGCCGCCATGCTGGACGCGGCCGCCGCGACCGGGATCTTCCTCGGCGTCGTCAGCAACAAGAAGGGCGACTTCCTGCGCGTCGAGGCCCGCCACCTCGGCTGGGACCGCTATTTCGGAGCCTTGGTCGGCGCCCTCGACGCCGAGCGCGACAAGCCGGCGCCCGAGCCGGTCAGGCTGGCGCTGAAAGGCAGCGGCGTGGCGCCGGGACCGGAGGTGTGGATTGCCGGCGACGCCGACATCGATCTCGAATGCGCCCATAACGCTGGCTGCACGGCGGTGCTCATCCGCGCCGCGGTACCCGATCCCGGCGAGTTCGACGCCCATCCGCCGGCCGGTCATTTCGGCGGATGCGACGCGCTTTCCAAGTATGTCAAGAACCTGTAAGCTGTTTTTCGCGTAAATCGAGCCTCCCCGGAGGGCGCCGTTTGGGGATAGAGGGGGGCCGTAAAACGTCGAAGACAGGGAGAAACCCGCGGTCACTCCCCTGATCCGCCGGGTTCAAAAAAAAACGGGGGGTGACATCCATGTCGTCCGAAAAATCTCAAAACGTCCAGGACGTTTTTCTGAACCATATCCGGAAGCAGAAGACGCCGGTGACAATTTTCCTGGTTAACGGCGTGAAGCTTCAGGGAATCGTGACTTGGTTCGACAATTTCTCCGTGCTGCTGCGACGGGACGGTCATACGCAACTGGTCTACAAGCATGCCATATCCACGGTCATGCCGTCGGTGCCGATCCAGTTGTTCGAGCCGGAAAAGGAGGCGGACGCTGCCCAGCCAGCGTAACCGCCGGCTCGATTGACGGGAACCCGGGGACCCGGCCGGGGATTTCCCGCCGCTGAGGGGACCGGGATCACCTGCCTGGTGGTCCATCCGCGCCTGAAGTCGGCTTCGCTCGGCTCCCGCGAAGATTTGTTGCTGGCCGAGGCGGTGGGCCTTGCCCGCGCCATCGACCTCGACGTCGTCCACACCGAAATGGTGGCGCTGGAACGCCGCCGTCCGTCGACCTTGCTCGGCTCCGGCGTCGTCGAGCGTCTGGGCCGGGTGATCGCCGGCGATGGCAACGGCCGGCCCAAGGTCGCCGTCGCTGTCGTCGACGCCGCGTTGACGCCGGTCCAGCAGCGCAACCTGGAACGGGCCTGGAAGTGCAAGGTGGTCGACCGCACCGGCCTGATCCTTGAGATCTTCGCCGCCCGCGCCCGCACCCGGGAGGGCCGACTGCAGGTCGAGTTGGCGTCGCTGACCTACCAGAAGAGCCGCCTGGTCCGCACCTGGACTCACCTCGAACGGCAGCGCGGCGGCACCCGGGCGCTCGGCGGTCCCGGCGAGACCCAGATTGAATCCGACCGTCGCCAGATCGGCGAGCGAATCACCCGCGTCAAGCGCGAGCTCGGCGACGTCAAGCGCACCCGCCAGCTTCACCGCCAGGCCCGCCGACGAGTGCAGTATCCGGTG
>JACPJY010000014.1 GCA_016187325.1 Rhodospirillales bacterium
GCCCACCAGATCGCAACCATCGACTTGAACCAGCCCCAGGCCGACAGGCAATAATGTGTCAACCATGTCCCCGAACGGACGTCAACTATGTCTCCGGGCTATACACGTAGTCCGGGCGATCCAGGGCCGCCCACACATGACGAACGGACAATGCCAAGCGGGTCGCGATCTACAGGATTTACAGGAAGGTCGCCGCACTGTCGGCGTAACCGGTTACGTGTGGCCAAGCGCCCGCGATGGCAACAACCATTCACCCCCAACGGCGAACGAGAACCTGTCGAGGCGCCATCATGCCGGCAACTCCCGGCATGCAGTCAGTTACACCGCGCGATGCGACGAATCCTTTATGGACGCCGCCGGCGGTCCGGCCTACGGCTTCTCGGTCTCCAGAACCTTCGCCAGCCCCACGAAGTCCTTGACCTGCCAGTCCGGAGTGTAGCCGTAGGGTTCCAGCGTCTCGTTCCATCTGTTGACCCACGCGGTCCGGAAACCCACCCCCTTGGCGCCGAACACATCGAACTGGTTTGATGTGACGTAGATGACCTCGGATCGTTCGAGGCCCATGACGTCGATGGCCTTGAGGTAAATATCTCGATGAGGTTTGTACAGACCGAACGTCTCGGACGTGAAATGTGCGTCCCATTTGAACCGGCCCAACAGCGCTTTCTTGAGTATGTTGAGACTGAGTTGCGTGTGGGGAACCAGCTTATAGCCGAGCTCCCGCATTTTGTTCAGGCCCGGCATGACATCCGGGTAGACATCGAGTTCACCCAGCAACGGGAGTACGCCCGCCGCGACTGCCGGATCGAGGTCTACCTTCTGTGACTTGGCGACAACCATGGTGGATCTGGTAGCGAGTTCATCGAGTGGGACGAAACCGCCGCCAATCATGGTGTTGTACATCATGTAGAAGAAAATCTTCGTCCGCCAGGGAATCCACAACGATTTTCCGTCAATCTTTATTCCCCTCTCCGAGAAGTATTTGGTCATCTTGTCGGGCATGGTGGACCAATCCAGGATGGTCCCGCCGACATCGAAGAAAAGGGCCCTGGCTTTTAGAGTCGCGGCATTGGCCCGCCCGGGAATTAAGATACCGGTCCCGAGCGCCGCCGTCAGTGCCACGCCTGCGCTGGTCAACTTGACCACCTCCCGTCGCGAAATTTGCGACCGCTTGTCGTCTTCCATTTGTGATCTCCTCTGGGTTTACCCGGGATCGTCGACCCCTCGCTGTCCTCCCTGCTAAGGCCGCCGCACCATCGCCGCCTTGCAACGCGACGATATCGCCCGTTGCCCCCGGTCGGGCCGGGCCGGATAAGTATAGAGCCCCGGGTTCCTCGCCAGCAATTCGCCGTTCCCGGCCGTCATACCCGGTCACGAGAATTTGAAGAAGGCGGGCATGAGATCGGCGATCCTGCCCAACGGTGGGCCGAGGACGCGAGCCGGGCGCCGGTGAACGGCGGTGGTATATCGGCCTAAAGGAACGTCGCCGCGAAGTCGGCCGTCGAGCGGCGGCCGACCGCATCCGCGTAGCGCTCCAGCCACTCCTCGGCGGCGTGCCGGCCGTTTTCCCGCAAGTGCGAGATCATGCCCCAGTCCGGGTTGAGGCGGCTTCCCGGCTCCAGCCCCTGGGTATAGGGGGCGGCGTCGATATGATGGAAGCGGTGGCGGCGGAAGTGGCGCTGCGCCCGGTTGCCAATGACCAGCCCCTTGCGGGAAAGCGACTGGCCGAGGGCGATCATCTCGATCTCCGAACGCAACGGCGCGTTGAAGATGATCCGGTTCAGGCGCTCGTAGATTTCCGGCGGCTTCGTCGGCAGGTCCAGATCGACCAGCGGGATCAGCTGCACCAGCATCGTGTCCTCCGCGTCCGCGTCATGAACCAGCGGCAACAGCACCGGATTGGCCGAGTAGCCGCCGTCCCAGTAATAGCGCGTGCCGACCTTCACCGCCTGGTGCACGTGCGGCAGGCAAGCCGACGCCAGCACCATGTCAACGGTCAGCTCGCCGGTCTCGAACACCCGGCGACGCCCGCTTGCCACGTCAGTGGCCGCGATGTAAAGGCGCAGCGGCGAGCGCCGACGAAGGCGCGGGAAATCGACCAGCGCCTCTAGGTTCTGGCGCAGCGGGTTGTAGTCGAGGGGATTGAACTGATACGGCGACAGGAACCGACTGACCATGCCGAAAATCTGCCCCGGCGTACCCCAGCTCTGGCCGGTTTGCACCGACATGGCGTCGAGCACCGGCGTCGACATCAGATCATGGTGCTGGCTGTGGCTGATGTTGCGCCAGAACTCCTCCAGCTTCACCTGCGCCGCCTCGACGCCGCCTTCCATCAGGCCGGCGGCCAGCAGGACCGCGTTGACGGCGCCGGCGCTGGTGCCGCTGACCGCATCGAAGCGGAGCCGCCCGTCGCTGATCAGCCGCTCGAGAACGCCCCAGGTGAAGGCGCCGTGGGCACCGCCGCCCTGCAGCGCCAGGTTGAGGCTCTTGGCGGCGCTCAGGGCCTTGCGCCGCGGCCGACCGATGGCGGCAAAGGTTATGCCCGGCGTCGGCAACCATTGCGCAAGCCAGTCGGCGGCCGGCCGCCAGGCGCCGCGCCAGGCGCCGGCGATTCGGCCGAGCGGTCCCGGCTGGCGTGCCACGGTCAGGCCCGTGTTCACGGCCGACACCGGTGTTCGGCGGGTCGGCCGTGTTCGGGTGGCGGCGTGTTGAGTGCGGCGAGGGGCGGGAAGGGCGGCCGGGCGGCCGGCGCCGGTGACCGCGTAACCTGACGTTTGCTGTCCGACGACATGGAAGACCTCCGTTTCCGGTGAAATCTTCCTCCCACGTTGGGGTTGTTGGCTTCGGGTCTTGATGCCCGTTTATTGCATCGCACAATGATCATATGTTTGAAACGTAGGCAGAAATCAAGAGAACTTTTGCGGTGCACAAAAAATAGGCAAGGATCGGAAGCAGTTATCTTGCTGTGATACCGTGGGGATGTGGAAATTTCACACATAAAAAACGATAATTAGTCTATTTTACAATAAATTTGACGGCATTAAGCGATTAGACCATAATATAGGTGTAATTCGATCGACCCCCGGGGCGCGGCTAGCGCCGGTGCAATCGGACATGGCCCGGCGTCCCGGCGATTGGCCGGTTGTCGCACCAGGACCAAGGAGGAACCCATGACGCTGCACATCATCACCGGCAACCGGCTGACCGACGGCGTGGTCGTGTTCCTGGCCACGGACGGCGGCTGGACCGAAACGCTGGCGTCGAGCCGGGTGATCGAGAACGACGACGAACTCGCCCAGATGAAAGCGTTGGCCGACGCCGCCGCCAAGGCGGCGATCGTCGTCGAGCCGTATCCGATCGACGTCACCCGCGACGGCGGCGAGATTCGCCCCGTCCGCTA
>JACPJY010000184.1 GCA_016187325.1 Rhodospirillales bacterium
CTCGGCATGACCTACGCCTTCTCCAAAGCGCCGTCCAATCCCAACAACGCCTACAAGGTGATATCGGGATTCCACAAGGTCCTGGGCAGCAAGGGCGCCAGCGAGGTCGCCGCCTGGGCCAAGGGCCTGTAGCGGCCGCTCTGGCGGGCAAGTTATTGACGCCGGGCGAGGCATCCTCGGCGTTCCGGCCGCTTGCCGAATTTCTCCTATAACAAGAAATAAATAAAAATTTTCTTGAAGTGCGTGTATCGTGACGCTTGTCACGACGCCGCACCATGGGAGGGATCAATGGCGAAGCTTTTTTCATTGGCGTCCTGGAACGTCGAGCACTTCAAAGGGGAGCCGCAACGGGTCGATCGCGTGGTGGCGTTCCTGAAGGAGCAGAACCCGGACGTGCTGGGGCTCTACGAGGTCGAGGGCAAGGTGGTGTTCTCGCAAATGGTCGAGAATTTCCCCGGTTATCAGTTCCACATCACCGAGGGGCCGCAGACGCAGGAGATACTCGTCGGCGTCAGGAACGGCCTGACTGCGTTTTTCACCCAGCGAGTGGAATTCAAGAGCGGCAACCCGTCGCTGCGTCCCGGAGCGCTGCTGACGCTGCACTTTGGCAACGACAATTACTCGCTATTGTTCCTGCATACCAAGAGCTCCGGGACGCCGGTCGGGCTTGGCCTTCGCGACGACATGTTCAACCGCGCATTCAAGTTGAAGAAGACGCTCGACAAGGTCGCCGGCGGCAAAGGCAAGGCCAATTTCATGTTCATGGGCGACTTGAACACCATGGGCATGACCTATCCGTTCGACAAATCCATCGACGCGGACATTGAACTCCGCAAGCTCGAGAACGAAGCTTCGAAGGTGAAGATGCGGCGCCTCGGCAAGAGCAGCAAAACGTGGTGGAACGGGCCGAAGTCGAGCTATCCGAAGAGCGACCTCGACCAAGTGGTGGCGTCGGAGCACATGCGGTTCCGACAGTTCGCGGGCGGCGTCGACGTGGACGTGCGGGGTTGGCCGAAACTTTCAACGCCGGCCGAACAGGGCGATTGGATCAAAAAGTATTCCGACCACGGGCTCCTGTACCTGGTGATCGAGAAGCCGTAGTCCCCCGGCGGCGCGCCGGCGCGCCCGCCCCTACCCCGCCGCCGCCAGGCCGTCGTCGACGGCGGCCTTGAGCAGTTGGAGGTGTGGGAAGGGACGCGCCACCTCGGCGCGGGCGAAGGCGAGATTCCAGCCGATCAGTTCCCAATGGTCGGCGCGCGCTACGCCGCGGAACTCGCCCCAGCGCGCGGATTCCACCGACACCTGGCCATCGTTGTCGCCGTCACGGTCGGCGATCAGGCGCTGGAACCGCCGCGCCCACAATGGCGTTTCCGCTTCGGGCCGGGCGCCGGCATAGGACAGGTAGTGGACGTCCGGGCGGTCGCGAACGGCGTCGTTGAAGCGGGCGGCGCCGACCAGGCTAAGGTCGGCGAGCGCCGGCCGCCAGCCGCGCCATCTGGCGTAGACGGCGAGAGCGTCCTTGCCGGCAAGCGCATGATCGGCGAGCGGCGAGCCGCGGTGCGGGGTGCCGAGCGTCACCACCGCCTTGACTCGGCGGCCGGGGTCCATGCGCGCGGCGACGAGGCGCGAATCGAGCCCGCCCATGCTGTGGCCGATCAGCACCAGGCGGCGGGCATCCGACTTATCGAGGATGCGCGCCAAGGCGGCGGCGCGGGTCTCGACATTACCGCCGCGAGGCAGCGACGGCATCAGATACGGCGCGCCGACGCCAGCCATCAGCGCGTCGGCGCCGCGGAAGAACGCGACGTCGATCAGCGGCAGCCGGCCGCACCCGAGGAAGCCGTGCACGAAGACGACGGTGGGAAGATCGGATTTGCCGGCGTCCGCCATCGGCCGCGCCGGGGCCTCTAGCGCCGTTTCGCCATGGTCGGCTTGACTAGGTGCTCGATCCAATTGACGACTTCGGTGCGGCGGACGGTCCTGTCCATCACGTCCTCGTCGACGCCGAGCAGCCACGCCAGGTCTTTGCGCTTGGGATTAGCGTGCAGCGCCTCCATCAGCGCCACGTAGTTTTCGCCGGCGGCGCGGTTGTCGAAGAAGCCGTCCTTGATCAGCCGGTCGATGCGGCACCACACCAGGCGCGCCATCTCGTGCAGGTCGTATTCGGGATGGTATTGCAGGCCCCAGAACTCGCCCTTGCCGTTCTTCACCGCCAGCGACTGCACGTGGGTGAAGGCGTTGCCGGCGAGCCGCACGCCGCCCGGCGGCAGTTGGGTCACCTCGTCGTAGTGGCTGATGAAGCCGTCGAACACGTCGGCCTTGCCGCGATAAAGCGGGTGCGCGCGACCCTCCGGCGTCAGCGCGATCTTGCGCGCGATCCCCATCTCGCGACCCTTCGGGTTGGCGGCCACGGTGCCGCCGGCGGCGACCGCCGCCATCTGCACGCCCCAGCAGGTGCCGAAGCTGGGTACGCCGGCCTTGTAGGCGGCGCGCCCGAAGTCGATCTGCCGCTTCACCTCGGGAACGTCCTCGAAGATGGTCAGGCTGCAGCCGGTCCAGGCGATGCCGTCGTAGGCCTCGAGCGCTGCGCCCTTGGGCAGCGCCGCGCCCGGGTCGCTCGGATAGACCACGTCGCAGGTGGCGCCGCGCGCCACGTCCTTCAGCATCGCCGCGTACAGCGGCCCGGCGACGGTGGCGCCGCCGGCCGCCAGCTCGTCGCGCGCCTTCTTGGTGTAGCCGTCGATCACCAGGAATCGGGGATAACCGCTCATCGGAATGCATCCTTTGTTGTTGTTATTGTGAGCCTGTTCAAGTCCGGGCCGCGAGGGCATCGATGACTTGCGGAAGGTCGCGGGCGCGTTCGCACACCGCGTCGGCGGCGGTGCCGGCCTTGTCGGCGTCGCGCTTGGCGGTGAACAGTACCGCCTTCATACCGAGCGCCTGCGGGCCCGCGATGTCGTTATGCTCGCGGTCGCCGACGTGGACCATCTCGGCCACCGCGACGTCGAGCTGGCGGGCAGCGGATTCGAACATGCTCGGGTGCGGCTTCGAACGGCCGACCTCGTCGGAGAACGCGAAACCGTGGAAATAGCGGCTCAGCCGATAACGCTCGAGCAGCATCCTGAGCGCCGGACCCGGGCTGACGATGGCGTCGGAGACGACGCACAGCTTGTAGCTCTTGGCGAGCGTTTTCAGCGCCTCGTCGATGCCGGCGATCAGATCGGGCATCACCTCCAGCTCCATGCGCCCGAGCACGCGGGCGAGGTTTTCAACCTCGTCCTCGGGGAGCTCGCGCCCCAGTTCCATCAACGCGACGTTCAGCCGTTCCGCGATCGGCCAAGTGATGGCGTTCACCCGCCACGTCTTGTTGAAGGCGGCGTCGGCGGCGTCGAAGGCGCGCGACACCTCCTCGAGCGACACCGCGCCGTGGCGCTGCAGCGCCTGCCACAGCAGGTGCCGCCGCTCCGCCCGCTTCGGTCGCAGGCCCCGCGCCTGTCGCTTCGGTTCGTCGGAGTCGTTGTCGATGATGGTGTCCCAAAGGTCGATCGAGACGGCCTTCAAGGTGGTCACGCGGATCTCCCCGGACGCCAGCGCCATTGCCGGCCGGCCCGGATGGTGGTGCATGCACCCAAGCCCGTCAATAGCGGGACAATGGAACGAGTTTATCTTCTCGCCTGGAAGTTGCGCGCCGCCGCCTCGCCGCGCGCCAATTGATCCTGGGTCATCGTCTTGACCAGACGATTGAGGGCGGTCTCGGGGTCCAGGCCGGGATCGTGCACCCTGAGCTTCTCCCGCTGGCCGGCCGCCAGCGTCAGCCACTTGAAGGCCTCGACCGGATCGAGCGGGCCTGCGTAGCCCTCCTGCATCATCGCCGCCAGCCGGTATTGCCCGACCGGATGGCCGCGTTCCGCCGCCTTGCGGTACCAGTCGCGCGCCACGGCTACGTCGTGCGGCACGCCGCGCCCCTGGAAATACAGTTCGCCCAGCGCCACCTGGGCGTCGGCGCTGCCGCCGAGGCTGGCGGCGAGGCGGTACCACTCGGCGGCGCGGAAGTAGTCCTGGCTCACCGCCTCGCCCTTGGCGTACATGGTGCCGAGCGCGTACTGGGCGCCGACGTGTCCCTTCTCCGCCGCCTTCGAATACCACCGATAAGCCGCCGGCAGGTCCTTGGCCTCGTGCTGGCCCAGGCGATAAAGCCGGGCCAGCTCGTATTCCGCCTGCGCGTCGCCGGCTTCGGCGCGCGGTTTCATCGCCTCGATGCGGGCGACGTAGGCCGCGAGCTTGACGCGGGTCGGGTCGTCCTCGGGCCCGCCGAAGAACAACCACGCCGCGAACGCCGACAACGACAGCGTCGCCACCGTGAACAGGATCAGCATCGTCCTCATCGCCGGCACATCTCCGGTAGCGGACTTCGGATCATCGCGTGCGAAAGCATGGCTGCCCCATCATATACCGGGACGCCGGAATATTTCCGCTCGCGAAGTTATTTCGCCAGGTTGTGGTCGTTCTCGTCGATGCGCTGCTGACGGCCCTGGTGGGGATCGGGCCGATCGTAGCAGGTGGGGCTGCCGAGGGTCGGATAGCAGAAGATCTTCTGCTTCACCTGCGCCTCGTCCTCGACGCAGTAGGTGAGCCCCTGCTCCTTGCGGACGGACGAGCAGTTCTTGCCGCTGGAGAGCGAGATGATGTGGTCCTCGATGGTCTTCTCGGTGCCGACCACGAACGCGCCCTCCACCTGGGCGACGCCGGGAATGATGCTGCATCCGGCGAGCAGGCCGAAGGCGGCCATGACAATGACAGCGAGGATGGCGCGCATGATCGACTCCCTATCGATCGGTGGCGATGGCGGCGGGCCGGAGCCCGGCCGGATGGCGTCCGACGGCGGACGCCCGACCACGATGCCATAGTGCCGCGGCGCTGGTTAAGGAGAGGTTAAACCGGCACAATCCTCGCCTTTGTTGATCCCGGTCCGCCATTGCGCTAACAAGCGGCAGGAAGCGTATTTCCAATCTCGGGAGGACCGATCATGGCGGCCGTGGAAACGCCGGTTTGCGATTTCGGCTGGAAGGCCAAGGACTTCGACCTCGAGGGCATCGACGGCAAGCGTTATCGCCTGGCTGACGTGCGGGGGCCGAAAGGTACCCTCGTTGCCTTTATCTGCAACCATTGCCCCTACGTGCGCGCCATCGCCACGCGGCTGGCCGAGGACGCCAAGGCGTTGCAGGCGGCAGGCATCGGCGTCGTCGGCATCATGCCCAACGACACGACGATCTCGCCCGGCGATTCGTTCGACAAGATGAAGGACTTCGCGCGCCAGCACGGCTTCACCTTCCCCTACGTGATTGACCGCACCCAAGACGTCGCCCGAACCTACGGCGCCCGTTGCACGCCGGATTTCTTCGGCTTCAACGCCGCCCTCGAGCTACAGTACCGGGGCCGCTTCGACGCTTCGGGCCGCGAGCCGGCGCCGAAGGGCATGCGCGCCGAACTGTTGGAGGCGATGACTGCCGTCGCCGCCACGGGCAAGGGCCCCAAGGCGCAGACGCCGAGCGTCGGCTGCTCGGTGAAATGGCGGAATTGAGCCCGGCCGGCGGCGAGCCCGGGTT
Source organism: Rhodospirillales bacterium (assembly GCA_016187325.1). Classification (GTDB taxonomy): domain Bacteria; phylum Pseudomonadota; class Alphaproteobacteria; order Rhodospirillales; family Casp-alpha2; genus JACPJY01. The sequence continues at coordinate 5,607 of JACPJY010000184.1, forward strand.
TGCGTTCCGCGCCTAAGCGGACTAGTTTAGCGGGCATCCGGCCCGGCGGTTGATCCCTAAAGACCCAGCGGGCCGGGTCGTTATTTGGGAGCGTTTGCTTGGCGGAAAAGACCGAAGACGACCTGCTGTTCAAGGAAATCGAGGAAGATCTCCGCCAGGACCAGCTCACCAAGCTGTTCAAGGCCTACGGCGGCTATGGGCTGATCGCGGCGGTGTCGCTGGTGGTCGGCGTCGCCGGCTACCAGGGCTGGAAAACCTGGGACGCCAAGGTGCGGCGCGAAGGCGGCGAGCGCTTCGCCGCCGCCATGGCGCTGGCCAACGCCAACAACACCGACGAGGCGCTGAGGTCGTTCGCCGCCATCGCCGCCGGCGGACGCGCCGGCTACGCCATGCTGGCGCGCTTCCAGGAGGCCCGGATCACCGCCGGCCGCGGCGACGCCGCCGGCGCCGCCAAGGCCTACCGCGCGCTCGCCGACGACGCTTCCCTCGACCCCATTTACCGGGCGCTGGCGACGATCCTCGGCGTCATCCAGGAACTCGACATGCCGGCCGCCGACCTGAAGGCCGCGGCCGAGCGGCTGCAGCCGCTGACGGCCGATACCAGCCCGTGGCGCTGGAGCGCCCGCGAGGCGGCGGCGCTGGTCGCCTGGCGGGCCGGCGACGCGGCCAAGACGGAAGCGCTGCTGACGGCGCTGGCCGCCGACCAGCAGGGGCCTCCCGGGGTTCGCGCCCGGGCCCGGGAAATGCTATCCATTCTGGGGAAATGATGCGGCACCTTTCGGCCATCGACGGAAACGACGCCCGCCGCCGTGCTTCGGCGGTGGGGCTCGCCGGCGCGATGGCACTGACGCTGCTGGTCGGCGGCTGCTCCTGGTTCAAGGCCAAGAAGCCGGACCCGCTGCCGGGCGATCGCATCTCGGTGCTGCTGCACCAGCGCACGCTGAGCGCCGATCCGGAGTTGGCGAACGTGCAGATTCTGCTGCCGGAGCCGTCGCCGAACGCCGACTGGCCGCAGGCCGGCGGCACCGCCGATCACGCCATGCACCACCTGCAGCTGGCCGAGACCATCGCCAAGGCGTGGTCGGTGGACATCGGCGCCGGCTCGAAGAAGGAAAAGCGGCTGACTTCCTCGCCGATCATCGCCGGCGGCCGCGTCTACACCATGGATTCGGATTCGGTGGTCAGCGCGTACCAGGCCGCCGACGGACGGCGGCTTTGGAAGACCGACCTGACGCCGAGGGAGGAGGACGAAGGCCATATCGCCGGCGGCCTTGCCTTCGACCAGGGCAGGATTTTCGCCAGCACCGGCTTCGGCCAGATCATCGCGCTCGACGCCGAGTCCGGCAAGGAGATCTGGCGCCAGAAGCTGAGCGGGCCGGCGCGTGCGGCGCCGACGGCGCGCGGCGGCCGCGTGTTCGTGGTCACCGTCGACAACAAGCTGTTCGCCGTCAACGCCGAAAACGGCGACGGCCTGTGGTCCCACACCGGCGCCGCCGAGGCGACGAGCCTGCTCGGGAGCGGCAGCCCGGCGATCGGCGAAGGCGTGGTCGTCGTCCCCTATACCACCGGCGAGTTGGTGGCGCTCCGGGTCGATACCGGCCGCGTGCTGTGGCAAGAGAACCTGACGGCGGTCAAGCGCACCGACGTGGTGTCGAACCTCGCCCACATCCGCGGCCGTCCGACCATCGACCGCGGCCGCGTCATCGCCATGAGCCACGCCGGGCTGCTGGCGGCCATCGACCTGCGCAACGGGCGGCGGCTGTGGCAGCGCGAGATCGCCGGCCTGGAAAGCCCGTGGGTGGCCGGCGACTACATCTTCGTGCTCACCAACGACGCCGAGATCGCCGCCGTCAGCCGCAACGACGGGCGCATCCACTGGGTGCGGGCGTTGCCGCGCTACGAGGACCCGAAAAAGCTGGAAGACCCGATCATCTGGACCGGGCCGGTGCTGGCCAGCGACCGGCTGATCGTCGCCGGCTCGCACGGCTGGGCGATGGCGATATCGCCGTATTCGGGCCGCATCATCGGCCAAGTGAAGTTGCCGTCGGGCGTGTCGGTGCCGCCGGTTGTCGCCGACGGCATCGTCTATTTCCTGGCCAACGACGCCGAGCTGGTGGCGTATCGCTGACCCGCGCCGGACTCCGCATCATGGGCTGCCCGTCATGTCGTTTACCGTCGCCGTCATCGGCCGCCCCAATGTGGGCAAGTCCACCCTCTTCAACCGCCTGACCGGCAGGCGCCAGGCGCTCGTCGACGACACCCCCGGCGTCACCCGCGACCGCCGCGAGGGCCAGGGCCGCATCGCGGATCTGGAATTCCGCGTCATCGACACCGCCGGCCTCGACCAGGGACCGGAGCAAAGCCTGCAGGCGCGCATGCAGGCGCAGACCGAGCGCGCACTGAAGGACGCCGACGTGGCGCTGTTCATGATCGACGCGCGCACCGGCGTCACCGGAATGGACGAGCATTTCGCCGACCGGCTGCGCCGCGCCGGCAAGCCGGTGATCGTGGTCGCCAACAAGTGCGAAGGCGGCAAGGGCGAGCCCGGCCGGCTCGAGGCCTATGCGCTCGGCCTCGGCGACCCGGTGGCGGTGTCGGCCGAGCACGGCGAGGGCCTCAACGAGCTCTACGAGGCGCTGAAGCCGTTCGCGGGTTCCATGGGCACCGGCGAGGCCGGGGCGGCGGCGCCGGCGGAGGAAGAAATCGCGGCCGAGGACGCGGCGCGGCCGCTGCAGCTTGCCGTCATCGGCCGCCCCAACGTCGGCAAGTCGACCCTGGTCAACCGGCTGCTCGGCGAAGAAAGGATGCTGACCGGGCCCGAGGCCGGCATCACCCGCGACGCCATTTCGGTGCAATGGACCTGGAACGGCCACGACATCCAACTCATCGACACCGCCGGGCTGCGGCGCAAGGCGCGCGTCACGGAAAAACTGGAGTCGCTGTCGGTCGGCGACACCCTCAACGCCGTCCGCTTCGCCGAGGTGGTGGTGCTGGTCGTCGACGCGACGCTCGGCCTCGAGAAGCAGGATCTGTCTATCGCCCGGCTGGTGGTCGAGGAAGGCCGCGCCCTGGTGCTCGCCATCAACAAGTGGGACGTCGCCAAGGATCGCAAGCAGATGCTCGAGGACATCGAGGAACGGCTGGAATGGTCGCTGCCGCAGGTGCGCGGCGTGCCGGTGGTCACGTGCTCGGCGCTCACCGGCAAGGGGCTGGAGAAGCTGCTGCCGGCGGTGTTCCGGGTCTACGGCCTGTGGAACCGGCGCCTGACGACCGGCGATCTCAACCGCTGGCTGGCGGCGGTCGAGGACGCGCACCCGCCGCCGACGGTCAAGGGCCGCCGGGTGCGGCTCCGCTACATGACCCAGGCTAAAACCCGGCCGCCGACGTTCGTGGTGTTTGCCAGCCAGCCGACGGGGCTGCCGGAAAGCTACCTGCGCTATATGGTCGGGGGCTTGCGCGACGCGTTCGGGCTGCAGGCGGTGCCGATCCGCATCCATGTGCGCAAGACCAGCAAGAAGAACCCGTACGTGAGGGAGTGACGGCGTTGCCCGGGCTTGACCTTCGCCGGGCCGCGGACGGACGATGATGCCGACAGCCATGAAACGAGCAATTTTCCTTTTCATTGCCGCCCTGGCCGCGAGGGCATGTTGCGCATGAAGCAGTACATGCAAACGGGCGTTCCCGCGCCGTACGGGGGACTTAAGAACCCGTTGCAGCCATCGGCCGCCACCGTCGCCCGCGGCCGCGCCGTCTACGACGAGCACTGCACCCGCTGTCACGGCGCCGGTGGCCTCGGCGACGGCCCGGACCTCAAGGAATTGAATTTGCCGCCGGCCGATTTGGTGCACATGCTGGACATGCTGCCGATGAACGACGACTTCTTCCTGTGGGCGGTCTCCGAGGGCGGCGTGCCATTCGGCTCGCAGATGCCGGCGTTCAAGGACGTGCTCGCCCGCGACGACATCTGGCGCGTCATCGCGTTCATGCGCGCCGGCTTCCCGCGTTAACCCCGCCATTCGCCGGCGCCCGATTTCACGTCAGGCTGGTAAGCAGGCCGGGCGGCAGCGCCAGCCGCATCAGGTCGGCGAGCATCCACGCCGCCGCCAGCACCAGCGCCGCATAGGCGGCCGCCCAGTGCAGCCGCATGCGCGCCGCGGACAGCAGCACCCACAGCAGGTAGAACGCGGCCGCCACCTTGAAGCCGACCAGGAAGATGCCGACCGCAAAGCCGATCAGGTACAGGAACTGTCGCAGCTCCGAGGCGACGACGCGCCCCGACTGCGATCCGGCGATTCCGTGGAGCCAGTGGCGCCGCATGAGGTCGGTCGCGGTCACCAGGAGGGCGAGGCCGAGACCCGGCACGATGGCGATCATCGGCAGCAGCCGCGCGTCGCGGGCGAGGTCGAGCGCTTGCCACAGGCCGATGGAGAATAGTACCAGCAGCACCAGGCTCAGCATCGTCGACACGCGCCCGGTGGCGATCGCCCGCCCTTCCACGTCGTCGGCGGCGGCGGGCGACGTCTCGTCGCCGAAGCCGGCGCGTTGCGCGCGGGCCGCGGCGCGCTCGGCCTGCGAGGCGCGGAGGTATTTCCACAGCCGCCACAGCATCGGCAGCACGATCAGCAAGCCGACGGCGATGACGCCGGGCCGGGCCAGGAATGTCCAGCCGTGCAACTGCTCGGTCAGCCAGAAATACTGCTCCATCGGCCCGGCCAGCACGAAGCCGACCAGCACCGGCGCCCGCGGCCAGCCGCCCTGCTTCATCATCCAGCCGAGCATGCCGAGCGCGCACAGCACGACCATGTCGCCGATGGTGTTGGTGGCCTGGAACGAGCCCAGCACCATCACCAGGATCAGCGGCGCCGCGATCAGCGCGAACCGCACCTGCGTCAGCCGGGCGATGAACGGCGAAATGGCGAAGCACAACAGCGTGCCCGCCACCGAGGCCAGCGCCACCGACCACACGACCAGGAACATCACGTCCGGGTGGTCGCGCACGAACAGCGGCCCGGGATAGAAGCCGAA
>JACPJY010000185.1 GCA_016187325.1 Rhodospirillales bacterium
GGCCAGCGGCGAAACCAAGCGCTTGTGGCCCTCGATGATGAATTTTCCGTGCTCCTTGGAATGCAGCTCCGGGTCCGCCTTGCCGATGTTGAACAACTCGTCGAGGGTGCGCTCCCGCGGCTCGCGGAACCGGGCATTGACCGCATCGCGCGTGGTCGCCAGGTCGAAGACATAGCGGTCGAAATACAGGATAGAAAGTTTGTTGGTGTCCTTGTCGACGGCTTGGCGGTTGCCGTTGAACATGACGACGCGGGCGCCTTCCCCGGTCTCGACCATGGCGCCCTTGGCCGCCATCAGGGTGAACGGGTGTTCCTTGTCGCGCTGGTCGTGCACCAAGATGCCCAGTAGCTTACCGTCGCTGGTACGCTGGCGCACGTAGACGGTAATGCCCTCGGCGACCGTGTTGAAGGCGCCCTCGCGCAGCAGGATATGCGTGTAGTTGTAGCGGATGTCCCATTGCAGAGCGCGGAACTTGGCGTACGACTGGGGAACCACGTAAAGGTTCAGGAGATATCCGAAACCGACCACCAGCACCGCCAGGATCAGCGCCGGCTTGGCAAGCGCGAACTGGCTCAAGCCCGCCGCCCGCATGACCATCAGCTCGCGGTCGCTGATCAGCTTGGAATAGGTGAAAACCACCACCGTGAACAGCGCAATCGGCAGCACCAGGACCAGGAAATTGGGCAGCAGCAGCATGGTCAGGTAGACAAACATCCCCCCGGAAAGGCCGCGGTTGACGATCATCTCGATGAATCGAAGCGACTGCGACAGCCAGATAATGCAGGTCAGGCCCGCGGTGACCAGAATCATGGCCACCACCAACTGGCGTAGTACGTACCTTGTAAAACCGTTCATGGCCGGGGGCTGGTTGTTAACTTCCGGCCCACACTGTGGGAAAAGCGCAAAAAAATCAAGGATTAACCAAGATTCCGGGGGTTCCGCCCGGTGTTGCCGGATATGCCGCGGCGCCGCGGTTTCCCTAGGCGCCTGCACTCCCTAGCGGCGGCGCCGCTCACACCAATATGTGGTCGACATAAAAGCGCGCCGTGACCCGCTTGTCGGCGTGGAAATGGTCGTCCTTGCCGGTAGCGGCCAGTGCCGCCTTGGCCATCATCCAGCCGCCGGCGCCGGTGCCGACCAGCTTCAGGTAGGGCACGGCACCGGCGAGCACCGCAGCGGCGTCCTTGGCGTGGGTAGCGACGATCCAATCGGTGGCCTCGGCGAAAGCGTCGCAACCCCGGGCAAGCGCGCTACGGATGGCGGCAGCGTCGTCGTCTTTGGCGGCGGCGAGTTTGCCCAAGAGCTTGCGCATCTCGATGACCAGCGCCCTCGCGGTGCGCCCCTGCTCACGCGCCACCTTGCGCCCAACCAGATCGATCGCCTGGATGCCGTTGGTGCCTTCGTAGATGGCGGCGACGCGCACGTCGCGCAGGTACTGCGGCGCGCCGGATTCCTCGATCACCCCGGTGCCGCCGTGGATCTGGATGGCGGTATTGGCAACGTCGATGCCGATGTCGCTTCCCCATGCCTTGACCACCGGGATCAACAGGTCCACCAGTGCTTGGCTTTCCTTGCGGACCTTGTCGTCCGGATGGCGCTTGGCGATGTCCAGATGCGCCGCGGCGAAATAGGCGAGGGCGCGCGCGGCCTCGGTCTGGGCGCGCATGGACAGCAGCATCCGGCGCACGTCCGGATGACGGACGATCGGCGCGGGCTCGTTGGTTTTCGCGTTCGGGTCGCGGCCCTGGCGCCGCTCAATCGCGAAATTCAATGCGTGCTGATAGGCCCGCTCGGCGACGCCGATGCCCTCGAGGCCGACGGCGAGCCGGGCGTTGTTCATCATCGTGAACATGTACTCGATGCCGCGGTTCTCCTCGCCGACTAGGTAGCCGATGGCGCCGCCGTCGTCGCCGTAGGACATCACCGCCGTCGGGCTGGCCTTGATGCCGAGCTTGTGCTCGATGGAGACGCAGCGCAGGTCGTTGCGCTGGCCGAGCGTGCCGTCCTCGGCGACCAGGACCTTCGGCACGATGAACAACGACAGACCCTTGATGCCGGCGTCCGAGGTGCGCGCCAGCACTAGGTGCACGATGTTGTCCGTCATGTCGTGCTCGCCCCAGCTGATGAAAATCTTCTGGCCGGTGATGTGATAGTGGGGACCGTGCTTGACCGCCTTGGCGCGCACCCGGGACAGGTCCGAGCCGGCCTGCGGCTCGGTCAGATTCATGGTACCGGTCCAGGCGCCGGTGGTCATCTTGTCGAGATAGACGTCCTTCAGCGCCTGGGAGCCGTGGGTGGCCAACAGCTCGCACGCCGCCTGGTTGAGCAACGGGCAGAGCGCGAACGCCATGTTGGCGGCGTGCCAGATCTCGAACGCTGCCGTCGCCACCAGCCACGGCAGGCCCATGCCGCCGTGGGCGGGGTCAAACGGCACGCCGTTCCAGCCGCCGGCGACGAATTGCGCGTACGCCTCGATGAAACCCTTGGGGGTACGCACGACGCCGTTCTCAAATGCGCAACCCTCGACGTCGCCGGTATGATTCAGGGGCGCGATGACGTCGGAGGCGAGCTTTCCGGCCTCGTCAAGGATGTGGTCGACGGTGTCGGGGGTGGCGTCTTCGTACCCGGGCAGCTTGCAAACCGCATCGAGCCCCGCCAGTTCGTTGATCACGAACCGCATGTCGGCGAGGGGGGCGAGATAGGTGCTCATCGTCCAGGGGTTTCCGAGGGCCGTTCGGGCGGCCCGCTCACTCAACACCAACCGGGGCGGCAAGTCCAGGCAGCGGAGGCCGCTGCCCGCGGCGTCATTTGCCGAACAGCTTCTTCAGTTGCTGGCCGGCGTCGCCAGCGCCTTTCTCCAGTGTCTTGCCGACGCCCTCGGCGCTTTCCTTGGCCGCCTTGGCGGCGTCACCGGCGCCCTGCTGCAGGGCCTTCGCGGCCTCGCCGGCGGCCTTGGCGGCGTCGCTCATCATCTTGTCGAGGCCGAGCGCGCCGACCGCCGAGGTGGCACCCTGGGTTATGGAGTCGATGACCTTCTGGGCCACCACTGCCGGGTCGGCGCCTTTTTCCTTCTTGCCGATGTCCTTCAAATGCACGTCCGGCAACGGCGTCGACAGGCTCTTGCTCTTGAGGAACGCGGCGCTGACACCGACCTGGCCGCCCTTGATGTAGAGGTTGTTGATGATCAGCTTCGGGCCTTCGCCGCTCTTCTTGGCGCCGCCGGAAGAGAACTGCTTGGCGTAGGCGTCGACGTTTTTCTTGATGGCATCGACGTTGGAGGCCGTGCCGGCCAGCTCGTAGGTGACCTGCGGCCTGTCGATGACGATCTCCTTGATGACCACAACGTCGCCGCCGATCTTGCCGGTGTCGAGGGCGACCGAGATGCGGCCGAGCTCGAACGCGCTCGGCGTCTGGAAAAGCCCTTCGGATTGCCGACCTTGAGGCCGTTGAGTGCGCCGCTGCCGGACTTCAGCGAGATCTCGACCTTGTTCAGGGTGACGCGCGCCTGGGTGGCCTCGCCGCCGACCTTCTCGACCGCCTCCTTGACGAGTGCGTCGAGGTTCGAGAGCACGAACGCGAACACCACGACGACGATGACGATAACGGCGCCGACCACACCGCCGCCGATGACCAATCCTTTTTTCATGGCACCAAGTCCCCCGTTGCGGCCGCGGAATTCACCGCCTCTTTTTATTAGAATACCAGCGCCTTGACGAGTCCGTAAGCGGCGCCGATGGCGACCAGCCATGGCACCGTCACGCGCCCCCAA
>JACPJY010000186.1 GCA_016187325.1 Rhodospirillales bacterium
ATCTCCGGCCCGCCCTCGGCGTCGCCGCCGCGGGTCTCGCCGGTGTGCCGCCAGTCGGCGTCGCGCAGCACCACCGAGCGGCTGTAGCCGGCGGCGCCGGCGCCCGTCCCCGATCCCCGGCGCGCCGTCTGCGCCACCCAGGCCTTGAAGATGCCGCCGTCGCGGCGGCGGAAGGTGAGGAGCCGGGCCGCCTCGTCGAGGGTTGGCCGGGCGGTCCCGGGGGCGAGGAAATCGTCGAGCGGCCGCGCCGCCATCTCGTCGGCGCCGGTGCCGAGCCAGTCGGCGAGCGTCTGGTTGGCGTAGCGCAGCCGGCCGTCGCCGTCGGCGGAGAAGAAGCCGACCGGCAGCAGGTCGAGGAAATCGGCGAGGCTCGATTCCTGGGCGCGGCGGACGGCGTCGACCTCGCGGCTGGCGGTCACGTCCTCAACCCGCCACAGGGCGCCGCCGGCGGGATCGGCGAGCGGGCTGACGCTGAGCCGGCGCCACTCGATAGCCGCCGGGTCGGTACCGGGATTTGCGCCCGCCCCGCCGGCGATGGCGATCTCGGCGCGTGCTGCGATCCCGACCTTGGCCTGCGCCGCCAAGCGCTGGAACTCCGCCAGCGCCGCCTCGTCGCCGACGAGCGCCCGCGCGATGGCGTCGAGCGACGTCACCTTGCCGCCGCCGCCGGCTTCGGCGGCGCGGTGGAACAGCCGGTGGAAGGCGAGGTTGGCGTAGACGAAGCGGCCGTTCGCGTCGGTGATCAGCAGGCCGTCGCGGGAATCGTCGGCGGCCTGGTACAGCAACTCGGCGGTCCTATGGGCGCCGGCGTGAACCCCCAGCGTCCACGCCAGCACGAACAGCGCCGCCAGCGCCAGCCCGGTGACCGATATCGCCGCTACTGAGGCCTCCGGCTCGTTCAGGCGCAGGTAGGCCGCGGTCACCCCCAGCACCAGGGTCGCGAACGCCCACAGCCAAGGCCGGCCGAACGCGCTGCGTTGGTTATGCCTGCTCCGGCGTTGGTCGGAATCTGTCGCCACGTCCCCGGCTCCCCCTTGAATCCGGCGTGCGCGGGCGGACCCCGCGCTGGACGATCTTAGCGCACCGGCGGCCGCGCGTCAGCCGGCGGCGAAGGCAGCCTCGGCAGATCGCCGCGCTGGCGCATCACGAAGCCGATTACCTCGGCCACCGCCTTGAAGTGCTCGGGCGGGATTTCCTCGTCGAGCTCGACGCTGGCGTAAAGGGCGCGCGCCAGCGGCGGGTTCTCGACCAGCGGGATGTCGTGCTCCTGGGCCACCAGGCGGATGCGCAAGGCCAGGTGATCGATGCCCTTGGCCACCACCTTGGGCGCCGGCATCTTGTCCATCTTGTATTCGAGGGCGACGGAATAGTGGGTCGGGTTGGTGACCACCACGTCCGCCTTCGGCACCGCCGCCATCATCCGCTGCTGGGCGCGCGCCATGCGCAGCTTGCGGATGCGCGCCTTGACGTGCGGGTCGCCTTCCGCCTGCTTGTATTCGTCCTTCACCTCCTGCTTCGTCATCCGCATCTGCTTGCGGAAGGTGTAGCGCTGGAACAGGAAGTCCATGGCCGCGACCACGGTCATCACCCCGACGGTGCCGAGCGCCAGCATCAAGGTGATCACCTCGATGCGGTCGAGGGATTGGCGGATCTCCATGAACGGGATCAGCGTGATATCGGTGAGCAAGGGAATCGCCAGCGAGAACGACACCACCCCGACCGCCACCAGCTTCAATATCCCCTTGATGAATTCCATGATCGCCCGCGACGAGACCATCCGCTTGATGCCGCTGATCAGCGACAGCTTCGAGAGGTCGAGATTGACCTTTTCGGGCGCGAAGATGAGGCCGAACTGGGCGACGTTGGAGACGATGGAGAGCACCAGCAGCAGGCCAAGAAGCGGCGCCAGGATCAGCCCGATATCCACCGACAGATCGGTCATCACGGCGAGCAGGTGCTCGAAATCCCCCGGCACCGCGTCGGGGCGCTCGAGGAACGGCATGATCGCGCGCTGGATGCCGTTCGACATGAACGGGCCGAGCGCCACCAGGCCGGCGGTGCCGCCGAGCAGGATTGCCCAGTGCTTGATCTCCTGCGACTGGGCGACCTGGCCCTTCTCCTTGGCGCGAGAGAGTTTTCTGTCCGATGGGTCTTCGGTTTTTTGTGCGTCGTCGTCTTCTTCCGCCATGGCGTCCTTCTCAATAGGCTTCGCGCCGGCTTGGGCCTCAGCGGCTCAAGGCAGCGTGAACCCCTGGTAGACCTCGCCGAAGCTCTGCAGGAACGCCATCATCATGCCGGTGACGGCGATCGCCAGTACCCACAACTGGATGCCGATCTGGACCGGCAGGCCGAAGAAGAACACCTGCAGCTGCGGCATCAGGCGCCCGAGGAAACCGAGGCCGACGTAGTACGTCAGGCCGACGATGACGAACGGCGCCGACAGCCGCAAGCCGAGCGCGAAGGCGTCGGCGACCCGGCGGGCCATGATCTGGGAGACGTCCTCGGCCGGAAACGGCTGACCCGGCGTCACCAGGGAGTAGCTGTCGGCAACGGCGCGCAGCATCAGGTGATGCAGGTCGGAGGTGAACACCAGCACCACGCCCATCACCAGCAGGAAGCTCGCCACCGTCGAGCTCTGCTGCTCGGCGATCGGGTCCTGGATCAACGCGTTGGCCAGCGATGCGACGTAGGCGATCAACGTGCCGGCGGTCTGCAAGGCGCCCATCAGGATGGTGGCAATGGTGCCGAGGAACGCCCCGATCAGCATCTCGCCGCCGATCAGGATGGCGATGCCGCTGACGGAAGCCGGCATCGCCGGCATCTCGGCGATCAGCGCCGGCGCCATCACGAAGGCGATGGCCAGCCCGATCGCCAGCCGCATGTCGGTGGGCACGTAGGCGGCGCTGAAACCGGGCATCGTCGCCAGCGCCGTGCCGACCCGGGCGAACACCAGGAAAAAGCCGAACAGGTTGAGGGTGAGGAGTTGTTCGAGCACGCCGCATCACCCGAGCGACACCATGACGTCGAACAGGTGCTGCGAATATTCGATCAGCGTCGTCATCATGAACGGCAGGAATAGGATCATGGCGACGAAGATCACCAGGATCTTCGGCACGAACGTCAGCGTCATCTCCTGGATCGTGGTCAGCGCCTGGAACAGCGCGATGATCAGGCCGATCACCAGGCCGGCGAGCATGATCGGACCCGCCAGCTGCAGCACCACCCACAGCCCGTCGCGGCCAATTTCGAGGACGGCGGCCTCGTTCAACGGCTCCCCCTACTCTCTCCCCCGACGCGCGGCGCGTGGCGCCGCCCTCCAAAAACCCCCGACGCCTAGTACCCTCTTTCGCAAATACGTGAGTCACCCCCACCCGGCGCTTCGCGCCGACCTCCCCCGTCGAGGGGGAGGTGAATCGCCTCCCCCCTCGCGGGGGAGGCCGTGAGCGGCAGCGAGCGGGTGGGGGGTGTATTACGCATTTCTGATTCCGGGTATTAAATCGGCATGCGGATGATGTCCTTGTAGGCTTCGATCACCTTGTCGCGGATCGCGACCACGGTCTGCAGCGTCACCTCGGCCTCGGCGACCGCGGTCACCACCTTGCCGATGTCGGCGCGGTCGGCGATGCCGGCGATCGACAGCTTCTCGCTCTTCTCGCCGATCTTCTTGGCCTCCTCGATGGCACCCTTGACCAGCGACGCGAAGTCGTCGCCGTTCGCCGCCTGGCGCATATCGGGCTGCGCCGGCCGGCCCCGGACGGCCTCCTCGTAGGCTTTGACGGCGTTGGCAATGCTTTGTGTCGGTGTCGGCATGGACTGCTCCCGTTGTTCCCGTTGGCCCTGTCGCGGGCCGAATTACCCGTCCCGTCTTGCGCCGCGGCCTAGCGCAGCACGTCGATGGTGAGATTCAGCATCGCCTTCGACGTCTTGATGGCGTTGAGATTCGCCTCGTACGACCGCTGGGCTTCCCGCATGTCGGTCATCTCGATCAGAGTGTTGACGTTCGGCGTCTGCACGTAGCCGTCGGGGTCGGCGGCCGGATGGCTCGGCTCGTAGCGCTTGCCGAAGTCGGACTTGTCGGGTTGCACCTTGTTGACGCGCACCGTCTTCAGGCCGAGCGATTTGTCGAGCTCGTTCTTGAAGGTGACCACCTGGCGGCGATAGGGCTTGCCCGTGGCGTCCTGCGGCAACGCGTCGGCGTTGGCGATATTCTGCGAGATTACGCGCAGACGCTCGCCTTGCACCCGCATGCCGGCGCTGGAAATGCGCATGGTCTTGATGATGTCGTCCATGGATTGACCTCTCCCGTGGTTCCGGCGCCGCCTCAGCCGTTGCGGTCGCCGCCTAACGGCCTCTGCCGAGTGCGATCTTGATCATCCCGAGGTGCTTCTTGTAGAGCTCCGTCGTCAGCCGGTGGCTGACGGCGGTTTCGTTTTCCTTCGCCATCTGCTCCTCGAGCACCACCGAGTTGCCGTCCATGGTCGTCTCGTAGGGCTTGCGCACCACCGTCTCGCCGAAGTCGGCGGCGCGCTTGCGCACGCCCGGCAGGTGGTTGGCGGTGGTAATCTGCATGTTCAAGGGCGGGCGCGCCTCTTGGCGCAGCACCTCCTTGAAGTTGAAGGCCTTGACGTCGCGGGCCTGGTACTTGGGGGTGTCGGCGTTGGCGATGTTCTGGGACACGACCTCGTGGCGTTGACCGAGCCACGACAGGCGCTTCTTGACCAGTTCGAAGAGAGGGATTTTCCCGAGTTCCATTCCCCAGACGCCCGTGAGCGGGCTTCCCGTCCTAGGTCCGGCTTCGGCTTCCCTTCCGGGCGGTTCCCAGGCCGCCCGCTCGGCCGTAGCCGGCACGTGTTCCACCTATAATTCCACGGGCCCGATTATCGGCGCGGTTCCTTAAAAATAGGTAAAGGCGGGGGCCGCCGGAGGCCTTTCAGGCTTAAACGTTTCTTAAACCCGATCGGGCACCTTTATAGTCGTGACGGCCGGCTGGGAAGCCCTCGGCAGATTGCGGGGGATGCGGGCCCAAACAGGGGACGTGGGGACAGTTTGTCGGATTCCGATAACGACGCGGAAGGCAAGGCCAAGCCACTACCGGTGGCGGTGGCGCTCGCCCACGACCTCGCCGATGAGCGACCGCCGAAGGTGGTCGCCGGCGGCCGCGGCCGCATCGCCGAGCAGATTCTGGAGATCGCCTTTGCCCACGGCGTGCGTGTGCGCGAGGACGCCGACTTGGCGCAGCTCCTGAGCTCGATCGACGTCGACTCCGAGATCCCGGCCGAGGCGTTCGCCGCGGTGGCCGAGATTCTGATCTACGTCTACCAGGCCAACAACGCGCTCCGCCCCGGCGCCGACGGCACGCCGCCCGCCGACGGCGGCCTCTCTACCCTTTGGTCGGAGGAAACCAAATCATGAGCAAGAAGCCCCGCCATCCGGCGCCCGGTGACGACCCGCCATGGGCCGTCGACGAGGCCGCCGACGAAACCGCCGATGAGACCGCCGACGAGATCGCCGCTTTGGCGACCCTGATCTCGCAGGCCCGCGAGCTGGTGAAAAGCGGCCATACCATCGACCTCGCCGGGCTGTCCGAAAAGGTGAACGCGTTCTGCGCCGGCCTCGCCAAGAACCCGCCGGCGGACGTCGACAGCGTCGCCCGCATGATCGAGGCGCTGGTCGGCGACCTCAACCGGCTGGCCCAGGAGATCACGGAGCAGCACCAAAGGTTCACGTCCGCCGGCGGGCCCAACAAGGGCAACGGCTCCTGACCATGGAATTCGCGGGCTATCTCCGGTTCGTGCTGGCGCTGGCGTTCGTGCTCGCCTTGATCGGGCTGCTGGCGGCGGTCGCCCGTCGCTTCGGCTTCGGTTTCCCGGTGACGGCGCTGAAGACCGTCGGTCAACGGCGTCTGAAGGTGGTCGAGGTGACGCCGGTCGACGCCCGCCGCCGCCTAGTGCTGGTGCGCCGCGACGACATCGAGCATCTGATCCTGCTCGGCCAGGCGGGCGAGCTGGTGGTCGAGACTGGGATCGCGGCCAGGGACAAGCCTCCCGGCGCACCGCCGCCGACGGCGAAGCCCGAGGACCTGTCGTGAGGCTTTCCGCAAGCGCACGATCTTCGCGCCTTGGGCCGCAGCGCCGGCGCCTCCTCCGCGCGGCTCTTTGCTTCACCGCCGCGGCGGCGGCGTGCGCCGGCCTCGTCGGCGTGCTGATCTGGGCCTCCGGCCCGGCGGCGGCGCAGACCTTCACCCTCGATTTCGGCCCCGGCGGCGGCGGCGCCACCGGCCGCATCATCCAGCTTCTGGTGCTGGTGACGGTGCTCAGCCTGGCGCCGTCGATCCTGGTGATGGTGACGTCGTTCGTGCGCATCATGGTGGTGCTGTCGTTCCTGCGCACCGCGCTTGGCACCCAGCAGACGCCGCCCAACCAGGTGCTGATCGCCCTCGCCTTGTTCCTGACGTTCTTCGTGATGATGCCGACCTTCGAGGCGGCGTTCGACATGGGCATACGGCCGCTGATCGACGGCCAGATCGAGGAGATGCAGGCGTTCGAGCGCGCGTCGGCCCCCTTCCGCACTTTCATGATGGCTCACGTGCGCGAGCAGGACGTGATGCTGTTCGTCGACATCGCCAAGGTGCCCGAGCAGGAGGCGCGCGACGAGATGCCGATGCGGGTGCTGATTCCGGCGTTCATGATCTCGGAGCTCAGGCGCGCCTTCGAGATCGGCTTCCTGATCTTCGTGCCGTTCCTGATCATCGACATGGTGGTGGCCTCGGTGCTGATGGCGATGGGCATGATGATGCTGCCGCCGGTGATCATCGCGCTGCCGTTCAAGATCATCTTCTTCGTCCTCGTCGACGGCTGGTTCATGGTCGTCGGCTCGCTGGTCAGGAGCTTCGGCGGGTAGTACCCTCGCCCCTCGCGTCACTCGATCCGGGGGGCACCGTTGACCAACGAGACTGCCGGGGCGGCGGCCGATGCCAGTGGCCGCCGCTCCGTCGTCGAGATCTTCCTGATCTTCCTGCGCCTCGGGCTGACGTCGTTCGGCGGCCCGATCGCCCATCTCGGTTATTTCCGCGACGAGTTCGTGGTCCGCCGCCGGTGGCTCGACGACCGCGCCTACGCCGACCTGGTGGCGCTCTGCCAATTCACCCCGGGCGCCGCCAGCAGCAAGGTCGGCATCGGCATCGGCCTCAGCAAGGGCGGGCTGCCGGGAGCGCTCGCCGCCTGGCTCGCCTTCACCCTGCCGTCGGCCCTGGCGCTTATCCTGTTTGCCTTCGGCGTTTCCACCTACAGCGAGGTGTTGAGCGCCGACAACCTGCACGGCCTCAAGGTGGTGGCGGTCGCCGTGGTGGCGCTCGCCGTGTGGGGCATGGCGACCAAGCTGTGTCCGGACGCGCCCAGGGCGACGGTCGCCATCGCCGCGGCGCTGGTGTTCACCGCCTCGCCGACGTCGCTGGCGCAGATCGCCGCCATCGCCGGCGGCGGCGTGATCGGCCTCGCCCTCCTCAAAAGTCCGGACGACGGCGACCATACGCCGATGGCGGCCGGCATCGGCCGCGCCGGCGGCGCCGTGGCGCTGACGCTGTTCTTCCTGTTGCTGGCCGGGCTGCCGGCCCTCGCCGCCTTTTTCCCGGGCCACGCGCTGGCCATGGTCGACAGCTTCTACCGCTCCGGCTCGCTGGTGTTCGGCGGCGGCCACGTGGTGCTGCCGCTGCTGCAGTCGGAGGTGGTGCCGCCGGGGTGGGTCAGCAACGACACCTTCCTCGCCGGCTACGGCGCCGCCCAGGCGGTGCCGGGGCCGCTGTTCACGTTCGCCGGCTATCTCGGCGCCATCATGACCCCGGAACCGCGCGGCTGGCCGGGGGCGCTGATTTGCCTCGTCGCCATCTTCCTGCCGTCGTTCCTGCTGACCGTCGGCGCGCTGCCGTTCTGGGAGCAGCTCAGGCGGGTGCGCGCCATCCGCTCGGCGCTCACCGGCGTCAACGCCGCCGTCGTCGGCCTGCTGCTGGCGGCGCTCTACGATCCGGTATGGACCAGCGCCATCCGCTCGGCGGCCGATTTCGGTCTCGCCATCACGGCGTTCGCGCTGCTCGCCTTTTGGAAGCTGCCGCCGTGGCTGGTGGTGGTGCTGACGGCGCTCGGCGGCTGGGCCGTCGCCGCCGTCCCCGGCATGCTCTAGGGGGAACCCCGCCGGGGTCCGTAGCGTCAATCACCGATGCCGGCTGCCGGCGGCGGCGGGCGGCGCATCAAGAATTTGCCTTCGCCCCCGATTTGGTCCATAAAAATGTCCATCGGGCCGGTGAAAAACGGCGTTTAATCAGGGCCGTAGAACCCCACTCGGCGCGATGGACCAGACCAGGGACGGTGTCGGCATCCAACACCGTTGGAAGATGACGGTTTCAATCGCGCCGATCGGCTCGGCGGGGGACGGCTTTGTTTCTCCGCCCTCGGCTTTCAGGCCCGACGCAAAAAAACAGGGAGGAGAATCATGATCACGTTCGTTTCACGAATCAAAGCCCGGGCCGCGGCAACCTTCGCGGCTTTCATGCTCGGCGCCGCGGGCCTGGTGCTGCCGTCGGCGCCGACGCTGGCCGCCGACGATGTGGCGATCCTTGGCCTGTGGCCGCAGAGCGGCCCCTACGCCGACGTCGGGCCGCTGCTGAACATGGGCGCGGTGATCGCGCTCGAGGAGGTCGGCTACAAGGTCGCCGGCAAGAAGATCAAGTACGTCACCCGCGACAGCGAGACCAAGGCCGGCACGGCGGCGCGGCGCTCGCAGGAGGCGATCGATTCCGACGGCGCCAAGTTCGTCATCGGCCCGTGGGCCTCCGGCGTGGCGCTGGCGGTGACCGAGGTCTCCAAGAAGAACAAGGTCATGTACTACTTCTC
The DNA here is from genome assembly GCA_016187325.1 of Rhodospirillales bacterium. GTDB lineage: Bacteria > Pseudomonadota > Alphaproteobacteria > Rhodospirillales > Casp-alpha2 > JACPJY01. Next base: position 8,886 of record JACPJY010000186.1, read on the forward strand.
CGGCGGCACCGAGGACATCTCCGGCAAGCGCTGCCATCGCTACGCGTTCATGTGGGCGGCCAGCCCGTGGACGGCGATGGACGTCAACCTGAGGACCTTCAAGAAGACCCATCCCAACGCCAAGACGATCTACATGTTCGTGGTCGACTACGCGTTCGGCTGGTCGCTGCAGAAATACGTCGAGCAGCTGGCGCCGAAATACGGCCTCACGGTGGTCGGCGTCGACCGCCATCCGCTCGGCCAGCGCGAGTATTCCTCCTACATCACCAAGGCGATGGCGAAAAACCCCGACGCGGTGTTCATGATCAACTTCGGAATCGACGCCATCTCGGCGGTGCGCCAGCTGCATAATTTCGGCTACACGCCGAAAAAGCCGGTGATCCTGTCGTGGTCGTCGGGAGTCGAGGAGCTGGTGCAGATGGATCCGGCGATGCGGGCCAACCTGCAGGTCGGCACCAATTACTACTACACGGTCGATACGCCCGAGAACAAAGCCTTCGTCGAGGCCTACAAGAAGAAGAGCGGCGGCGTTCCCCCGGGATACGCCCCTGCCGCCGGTTATGGCCTGATGAAGATGACCCTGCTCGCCATGCAGAAGGCCAACAGCACCGATCCGCAGAAGGCCATCCAGGCGTTGGAAGGGGCGAAGGGCAAGAACTTCGTCGGCGACTTCGAGGTCGTCGCCAAGACCCATCAGACCGTGCGGCCGTTCTTCGTGCTGAAGACGAAGGTCGAGAAGGACATGAAGGACAAACACGACTTCGGCACCATCGTCGACGTCAGCGCCACGCCGCAGCCGGCCGACCTCAACGAGTGCAAGGATATCGGCGGCTTCTAGGGCAGCATCGCCGCCCGCGACGGGACCGTTTCCGGACCAAAAGCCGGGGACGGTCCCGTCCCGGCGGCGTGCGCTCCGGGCGAAGGGTCCCCGTCCCATGGAAATCCTGATTGCAAGCCAGGTCCTCAACGGCTTCGCAACGGGGATGCTGTATGCGCTGGTCGGCGTCGGGCTGACGCTGGTGCTGGGCGTGCTCAACATTCCCAACTTCGCCCACGGCACCCTCTATGCCTTCGGCGCCTATTTCACCTACACGGCCGCCAACCTGACGGGATCGTTCTATCTCGGCATCCTGGTCGGCCCCTTGCTCGTCGTGCTGGTCGGGTTCGTGATCGAAAGCCAGGGCGTGCGGCGGCTTTACCGGGCGCATCACGACTATCAGCTGCTGTTCCTGTTCGCGATCGCGCTGATCCTGCAGGAAGCGGTGATCCTGATCTGGGGGCCGGTCGGGTTCTCCCTGCTGCCGCCGCCGGTTCTCGATGGCGCCGTCAGTCTCGGGTTCATGGCCTATCCGAAATACCGCCTCGCTTTGATCCTGTTCACGACGCTGATCGTGGTGGCGCTGTATCTGTTCCTGACGCGCACCAACGTCGGGGCGATCGTGCGCGCCGGCATCGAGAACCGCGAGATGGTGTCGGTGCTCGGCATCGACATCAACAAGGTGTTCCTGCTGACCTTCGGCCTCGGCGCCTACCTGGCGGGACTGGCGGGCGGCCTGTCGACGCCGATCATGGGCCTGACGCCGTCGATGGGGCTCGACATCCTGCCGATCGCGTTCGTGATCGTGGTCGTCGCCGGGCTCGGCAGCATCCTCGGCGCCATCGCGTCGGGAATCCTGATCGGCCTGGCGCAGAGCCTGACGACGATCTGGTGGCCGGAAGCCGCCAACGTCGTCATCTACCTGCTGATGGGACTGGTCATCATCTTGAAGCCGCAGGGCTTGTTCGGCACCCGCTAGCCGCATGGGGAGCATGGTTCGATGAAGGACGCGCAATCGGAGACGGGCCGTCGCGGCCGGGCGAACGGAGGCGCCGCCGCGATGCTGTTCAGCCCGGCGGCGATCGCCTTCATCGCCGTTGCCATCGTGGTGCTGCCGGTCATCCAGCGGCCGGTGGTGGCGGCCGAGATCCTGGTCCTCGGCATCGCCGCGGTGGCGATGAACCTGCTGATCGGCTACACCGGCATGCTGTCGTTCGGCCAGGCGATGTTCTTCGGCATCAGCGCCTATATCACCGGCATCCTGGTGACCAAGGCCGGCGTCTCGGCGTTCGTCGCCATTCCCGTGGCGGTGGTCGCCACCGGGGTCGTCGCGGCGCTGGTCGGCGCCTTCTGCGTGCGCCGCAGCGGGCTTTACTTCATCTGCATCACCTTCGCCTTCAACCAGATGTTCTATTTCATCGCCTATTCGTGGACCAGCGTCACCGGCGGCGAGGACGGCCTGCCCGGCATCGCCCGGCCGGCGATCATCGCCGATCCGATCTCGTTCTACGTGTTCACCGCCGCGGTGTTCGTCGCCGCGCTCGCCGTCTTGAAGAAGATCGTCGATTCGCCGACGGGACGCATCCTGCAGGCGATCCGCGACAACCCCAACCGGGCGGCCGCCACCGGCCACGACGTCGGCCGCTACAAGCTGGTCGCGTTCACCATCAGCGGCACCTTCATCGGGCTGGCCGGCGCCGTGTTCGCGTTCATTTACGAGATCATGCCGGTCGACAAGATCCATTGGCTGTTCTCGGGCGATCTGGTGTTCATGACCCTGATCGGCGGCACCGGCAGCTTCATCGGGCCGGTGATCGGCGCCGCCTTCTACACTTTCCTGCAGGAAACCGTCAGCCTGTTCTGGGACCGCTGGCCGATGGCGCTCGGCACCGTGTTCGCGCTGGTGGTGCTGTTCTTCCGCACCGGCGTCATCGGCGTCGTCGAGGCCGGCTATGAGAGGTTCCGGCGGCAGCGCGAAAAGCCGGCCAATCCA
>JACPJY010000187.1 GCA_016187325.1 Rhodospirillales bacterium
ACGACGCGGCGGTCGGCGTCGGTCAGCACGACGGCGTCGGCGACGTCCCGGAAGACGCTGTCGAAAAACACCTTCAGCGATTCGATCCCGTCGCCGCGAGCACGGCCGTCTGTGTCTGACAGGCGCGTCTCAAGCGCTTCCAGTTCGTCGATGAGCTCGGCCTTGGTTTGGCGAAGGCGCTTGCGGCGATGGGTATCGACGGCGTCCATCGGCTCCTCTGGTTTAGGACCGGACTGGAATCGATCCCCCGCAAAGGTCGCGCGGGAGTTTTCGGCGCAATTGTCGGAAACAGATTAGAATCGGCTCTGGGGACCGGATACTGGGGCTTTCCTTGGCCACCTAGGGAATTCCCTAGGTCGCGCGCCCACCCAGGGTTTTCTTCACCAGCTCGGCGACCGAGCGGGCGTCCAGCTTCTTCATGATGTTGGCGCGGTGGAACTCGACGGTCTTCTCGCTCAGCGCCAGGTGATGGGCGATCCGCTTATTGGGTTCGCCGGCGACCACCAAGTCGAGCACTTCGCGCTCGCGCGGCGTCAGGCGCGCCAGTCGCTCGCGGACTTCCTGCTCCCGGCCGACCGCTTCGCGGGCCTCGAGGCTGCGGCCGATCGCCTTCTGCACCCTATCGAGCAGTTCTTGTTCTTTGTAGGGCTTGGCGATGAAGTCGGCGGCGCCGGCCTTCATCGCGTTAACCGCCATTTCCACGTCGCCGAAGCCGGTGATAATGATGACCGGCAAGTCGATCTCCCGCCGACGCAATTCCTCGTGCAGCTCGAGGCCGCTCATTTCGGGCATGCGCACGTCGGCAATCAGGCAGCCGGGCTGGCCGACGGGGTAGGCGTCGAGAAACGCGCGCGCGGAAGCGAACGCCTCGACCGTCTGGTCGACCGATTCGAACAGGGATTTGATGGTCTCGCGCACATCCTCGTTGTCGTCGACGATAAAGACGATCGGGGTGTCGGTGATCTGTCTAGCGGTCATTTCATTCAACGGCGGGCGGCGGATCCGTGTTCAGAAGCCGGGTTCGCCGGGGCATCGCTAGCGTCGGCTACCCGTGACGATGGTTTTGACGATTTCGGCCATTCTATCGTGGTTGCCGTGGAACTTGATGCCGACGTATTCATCGTCCTTCCAAACAATCTCGCCCTCGATATCTCCGAATGGCGGGATCGAGAGAACGACCTTCTTGAATGGGTCGGTCTTGAAGCGGACCTTGGCGCCACCCGCCGAGATGTCGATCGTTGAGCATTCGACGCCTTCGCCGCCCATGCTCATCTCGGCCGCCACGCTGACGTGGTAACGCTCGTATTCCCGCTTTTCAGTGAACTGCTGCGAATCCGCCACGTACCGTCTCCTCGTATTTTGCGCCATTATAAGGATTTTCCCGACCGCCACTAGCCCGTGATTTTCCCGGTCGGAGCGGTCAGAAATCGTCGGTAGGATCGGGAATCCAGCCGTGGCGCACCGGCTGCGTATCGTAGAACCGCGATGTCCGGGCGCGGGCGATGATCGCCTGCTTGAGTTCGGGCCCGCGCCACGCCGGGTTCTTGGCCAAAAGCCGTGCCGCCAGCGCGGCGACGCGGGGCACTGCGAAGCTCGATCCCGATGCCTTCCCTTCGGCGCCGCGGTGATCGATCACCGGCACCTGCTCGCCCGGCACCATGATGTCGACGCTGGTGCTGCCCCAGTTGGAGCCCTCGGCCAGCCGGCCAAAAGCGTCGGCCGAGGTGATGACGAGAAAATTCGGCAGCTTAAGCGCCGCTGGATAGACCGGGTCCTTGTCGATGTCGCGGCCGTCGTTGCCGGCCGAGATCACAAACAGCATGTGCGGGCGCCTGGCCGCCGCCTCGGCCAACGCGTCCCAATCGGCGCGCTTGCTGGAGCCCATCGCCATGTTAACGATCGTCGCGCCGTGGCCGTCGGCGTCGGCGACTAAGTCGGCCATCCGCGTCATGTCAGGCCGCGGATAGCGGTACGGGATGATCCGTGCCTTTGAAGCCTCGCGCAGCAGTATGGAGGCGACGGCAGTGCCGTGATGCAGCGGGAAGAACGGCGAGCGCGCGGTGTCGACGTCGAACGGGCGGTCGTCCATGTCCCAGTAGTCGAACCCGAGCGCGCGGCCGGAGGCGTCGCGGGCCAGCCGTTGGGCGACGGCTTCGAGCAGGTAGTTGACACCGGTGTCGACAACGGCAACCGTCACGCCGCCCGGATCGCGGCCGGCCGGCGGCGGCGGGTTCAAGGGCTGGCGGGAGAACTCCCGCCTGAGGTCGGGGCCCAGGTCAGCCAGCGTCTCGGCGCGGCCCTCGGCGTCGTAGTCGATGCGCGTCGCGCGCAGCACGGTGCACTTGGCGTCGAGCGCCGCCGCCATGACCGGTCGCGTCTTCTCGGCCGCCGCCTGGCGGTGGTACTCGATCGTCACACGCCTCAGCCGGCCGAGCGGAAACAGCCGCTCCACCTTGACCTCGTCGCCGGATGCCAGCAGCAGGACCACCTCGGCGCGCCCGGGCGTGCCGCGGAATTCGTGGACACGCGCATCGAGCAGCATGGCGCCGCCGAAGCGGCGGGCGAGTTCCGGCCCGGCCGTCGTCTCATCGGCGAGTGGCGTCTTGCATACCTGAGTAATGGCAAAATCCATGAACTCGCGCACATCGGCGCGCGGGTCGGGCGGCGCCGCGGCGGCCACCGGCGCAACGAACAGCAGCCCCAGCGCGCCAACGGCAGCGCTTCGGTGAACTCCGCAAGATGTCATCGAACCGTGAATATCGCGCCTTCGCTTACGACGCCTTCAGCCTCGACAACGGCACCAGCACCCGGCCCTCGAACAGCCGGCGCTGGGTGCGGTAGACGGCGGCCTGATCGGCGACCCAGCCGCCGTCGGTGTTGGACTTCCTCACCGTGCAGGCGACCGCCAGGACGCCCGAGGGCTGCAGGATGCGGATATCGGCCGCCGGGTCGGCGGCCGGCTTCGTTATCCGGTGCACGAGCGTGCCTTCGATGCGCGCCGCCACCGCCGTGCACAGAGCACCGGTCAGCGGCAGCGCCCGGTGGGTGTTGCCCGACGACACCATACGCGCGGTGAGATCGCCGTCGGCGGCGGAGAGATGGGCGCCGGCGAGCGTGACCGCGTCCTGCGGCGGCGCCACCATGCCGACGAACGGAATCGACGGCGATTTCCGTGTCGCCTCGTCGGGCGTCTTGGCGATGCCCATCAGCACCGCCGCCCGGGCACGCACGGACTCCAGCCTACCCATCACGTCCTTCATGCCGTCGATGGCGGCCGGGCCCTCAGTGCCGGTTACACCCGCCGTTTCGGCGAGCACGAACACGCACGGGTTGGCAGCGTCGACCAGAGACGCCTCGACGGGACCCAAGCCGGGCACCTCGATTCTGTCGACGACGTTGCCAGTCGGCAGCAGCTTGCCCGTCCCGGCGCCGCCCGGTTCGCGAAACTCGAGCCGCACCGGCGCGCCGGTGCCGCCGACGCCCGGCAGCTTGAAGTCGCCCTCCACCGCCGCCATGCCGTCATCGAGGGCAAAGCGGGAATGGATGATCTTCTTGGTGTTGGTGTTGTAGATGCGGACCAGCGCCTCGGACCCGTCGGCCTCGACCATGCCCTCGTCGATCGCGAACGGGCCGATCGCCGACGACATGTTGCCGCAATTGGCGCCATAGCCGACGATGCCCCTGTCGACGGCCACCTGGGCAAAGGTGTAGTCGACGTCGGCATCGGGACGGCTCGACGGGCCGACGACGCAGATCTTGCTCAACGACGAGATGCCGCCGCCCATGCCGTCGAGTTGGCGGCCGTTGGGGTCGGGGCTGCCGAGGGCGGCGAGGAAGATGGCGTCCCACTCGGCCCGGTCTTCCGGTAGGTCCTTGCGGTTGAAGACGATGGCCTTCGAGGTGCCGCCGCGCATGAAGGTGGCGGGAATTTTGTGCTGCCTCATCTCTTTCCTCTCGCGTCCTGGGCGGCGCTGCGCCCGGCGATGCGGCCGAACACGGCGCCGGACATCAGGCCGC
>JACPJY010000188.1 GCA_016187325.1 Rhodospirillales bacterium
CCGGCGTCGGGCCGAAGCCGATGGCGATGCAGTTGCCGGCGAGCCAGAAGGCGAGCTCCCCCGATTCGACAACGGCGCGCGCGTCCTTCTCCGGTTTCGCCGTGACGGGCGTGTCGAAATACACCTCGTCGCCCCAGGTCTGGGCGCTGGAGGCGAACGGCGCCTTGTCGTAGATGGCGTTGGCGGTCGGCGTGTCGAACAACTCGGCGGTGATCGCCACGCCGCCGATGGTCATCGTCAAGGTTCGCATCGCTTCGTTCCGTGCGTGCGGCTCACTGCATGGTGTCGGGTGGCTCGGCCTCGGTCTCCGGCGGCGGCGCCGCGCCAGCCTGGTGATGGATTATCTTCCACTGTCCGCGCTCGCGCACGAAAATGTTGGTGGCGACCAGGAATCCCTGGTCGAGCACCTCATGGCAGATGACGCAGGCGATGTCGCCGAGCACCCGCGCCTCGGCGTTCTGGCAGGCGATATTGGGGGCCGACGGGCCGGCGAGGATGGCTTGCCAACTTTCCATCACCGCGTCGCGCCCGGTGAGCGGCCCCCATCCGGGATGGATGCACGTCACCGGCGTTTCCCTGGCCCACACCTCGTCCATGGCCGCGAGGTCGCGGCTGGCGAACGCCAGGTAAAAGGCGTCGTTGGCGAACAGGACGGCGGCATGTTCCGGCATCGGGCATCCGGGATTGTGAAGAAAACCAGTTTAGACCTTCGCCGCCGCGGTTGGCCAACCGGCATTCGAGGCGCTGCCCGGGATGTTCTCGGGGGCCTGCCCGGGTTTAAACGCAAGCCCCTGAGCTTATTCGGCTTCGTCGGCGGAAAATTAGTGACAGTAACGACAACCGGTCCTAGTCATGTGGAGCGCTCATTGGGAATCCGCGGACATGGCTGATCAACCGACCGTCGCGGCGGGCCGCGTGCTGCCGCTGCCCATCGCCGAAGCGCTTCGCGACAGGGATTGCGCCGACGTGCTCGCCGTCGGCGTTTCCAACCTGCCGCCAGGGACCGTGCTGTCCGCCGGCACCGACAACGGCGATGGAAGTTGGACGCTGGCAACGACGGACCTCGACGGCCTGACCATCGCGCCGCCCGCCGACCGGTTCGGCGACGTAACCCTTACTGTCAGCGCTGTGGCCCGGGATGCCGCCGGCGGCGATGCGGCGCTGACGACCACTGCCTTCGGGTTGACGGTAGCATTTGGCCCGGCGCCGACGCCGACCCTGCCCCCGGAAGCGACAGCCGTTGCCGGCCCGCCGGCGATGCCCGCGCCGATACCGACCGCGGTCGACGTCCCGCCCGCCGCCGCGCCGGTTGTCGTCGACGCCATCGACACCGCCGATGCTGGCGTTGGCGGCGACAGGACCATCGCCCTCGACATCGACGTCGGCCTCGGCGAGGACGACGTGCCGGGGCCGATTTCCGTCGCCATCGGCGGCGTGCCCGCCGGCGCGACGCTGTCGGCCGGTACCGACATGGGCGGCGGCACCTGGATCCTCGACTCGGCGGCGCTCGCCGGGTTGACGCTCGCGCTGCCGGCCGGCGCGCCCGATCGACTCGCCCTCGGCATTGCCGCGACGGCGGCCGACGGCACCAGCGCCACCGGCGTGCTGGCGCTCACCGTCTCGGAATTGCCGGACGTCGAGCCGGAACCGGAGCCGGCGATTGCACCCGAGCCCGAACCGGAAGCAATGCCCGAGCCCGCGATCGAGCCGGAGCCCGAACCGGATCTGGAACCAGAGCCGGCGTTTGAAACCGAGGCCGCACCGGAACCATTGCCACGAGCGGAAGCAGATGCTGCCGCGTTGCCCGACGCTCGTCTGCCGGTCGCCTATTGGAAGCTGGACGAACTTCTGCCCGGCAGGGTCGGCGATGAAATGGCAAACCACCACGGACGTTCGCATGGCGTCGCCGACGGCGCCGGCGGCGGAGCCTTCGACACCGTCGACACCTTCGACGGCATCGACGACTACATCGAGGTCCCCCATGCCCGCGACCTGGCGCCCGACGAAGGTACGCTAACGGCATGGTTCAATGCGTTCGCGACCAGCCAGGGAACCATCGCCGCCAAGGGTGCGCGCGCCGCAGGCCCGCATATGGCGCTCTCCATCGCCAGCCGGCGGCTACGCTTCGTGATCGGCGCCGACGCCGCCGTCCACGCTGCCGAAGGCGGCGTCTTCGGCACCACCGAATGGAACCAGGCGACCGTCACCTGGGGTGCCGCCGGCATGGCGCTGTATCTCAACGGCGAGCCGGTGGCTACGGACGACTATGCCGACGGACTCGCCGGCAACCGCAGCCGGTGGATGTTCGGCTCCGCCGATACCGGCGACGGCGTGGGCGAATTCTTCCACGGCGAGCTTGACGACATCGCCCTTTATGGCGAACAGCTCGACGCCGCCGCCGTGCGCCGGCTGTTTCAGGTCGGCGTCATCGGCATGATGGAGGGCGAGGGCGCGGTGATCGACGAGCCGGTTGTCGCGGCGACGAGCGACTCGCCCCTAGACCTCGACGCCATCCCCGCCGAAGCCGCCGGCCCGGCGAGCCTCGCCATCCTCGATGTCGCCGACGATCTCGTCGAGGCGATCGAGGATGCTAAACCGGCGGACGACATCGGGCCGGCCGATGATACCGCGGCGCCGGAAATCGCGGCGTCCGGTGGCGACTCGCCCCTCGACCTCGATGCCATTCCCGTCGAAACCGAGGGCCCGAAGAGCCTCGCCATCCTCGATGCCGAAGACGAGGACGCCGATGACGCGGACACCGGCGCCGAAGCCATCGCCGTCGCGGAAGTTGAACCCGAACCGGCCGAAATCGGCGCCGGCATCGATGAGGGCGTGTTCGTGTTCGGCGCCGGCGGCGACTACTTCCAGGGCGGCGACGGCTGGTCCGACGCGGTCCGCCCGCCGCCTGCCGACGATGTACCCGCCGTCTCGGTTGTCGCGGGCGAGGAACTCAAGCTCACCGGCGGCGACAAGCTCGAATGGTGACGCGTCCGATGCCATCGGCCCCCGACCGCGCGCAGTCGATCTACCATATGTGCCGGCGTGCCGAATGGTGCGCGGCGGCAGCCGAGGGCATCTACCGCGGCTCGTCGCAGGACGTGGCCGACGGCTTCATCCATTTCTCGACCGCCGATCAACTGCGCGCCAGCGCCGCCAAGCACCGCGCCGGCCAGCGGGACCTGGTGCTGCTCACCGTCGATGCGCGGGTACTCGGCCAAGCGCTCAGGTGGGAGCCGGCGCGCGGCGGCGAGCTGTTCCCGCATCTCTACGGACCGCTGCCGGTGGCAGCAGTGACGCGCGTCGACGAACTGCCGCTCGCGCTCGACGGCGGCCACCTGTTCCCGCCTGGCGTGCCGCCGGCGCCACCCGACAACCTCGGCGGCGGGGGAGGGCGGTGATGAGCCGCTTTTACCGCTTGGTATGGCCGGCGCTGCGCTGCCTGGACCCGGAAGCCGCGCACCGGCTCGCCGTGTTCGCCCTCAAGCGCCGCCTGGTGCCGCCGCCAACGGCCCATGACGACGCCAGCCTGCGCCAGCGCCTGTGGGGCCTCGACTTCGCCAACCCGATCGGCCTCGCCGCCGGCTTCGACAAGGACGCCGAAGTGGCGAGCGCCATGCTCGACCAGGGCTTCGGCTTCGTCGAGACCGGCACCGTGACGCCGCTGCCGCAACCCGGCAACCCGAAGCCCCGGGTGTTCCGGCTCGCACGCGACCGCGCCGTCATTAACCGCCTCGGCTTCAACAGCCTGGGCGCCGATGTTGTTGCTCGCAACCTCGGGCGCCTGATGCATCGGTCCGGCCCCATCGGCGTCAACCTCGGCAAGAACGCAGCGAGTGCCGACGCTGCCCGCGACTACGCCGCCGGCGCGCGCGCCTTCGCCCGCCTCGCCGACTATCTGGTCGTCAACGTATCGTCGCCGAACACGCCGGGCCTGCGCGCCCTGCAAAGCCCGGACGCGCTCACGGCGATCCTCGACGCGGTGCAGACGGCGCTCGCCGAGGCATCGCCCGTGAACTCGCCGCCGCTGCTGCTCAAAGTGGCCCCCGACCTCACCGATGACGACAAGCGCGACATCGCCGCCGTCGCCGTCGACAAGAAGCTCGCCGGCATCATCGCTGCCAACACCACCGTCGCCCGCGCACCGACGCTGACCGACCCCAAGGCGGGCGAGCAGGGGGGATTGAGTGGCCAGCCGCTGTTCGAGCCGTCGACCCGAGTGCTCGCCGACTTCTACAGGCTGACCCGCGGCCGGATGCCGCTGGTCGGCGTCGGCGGCGTCGCCTCCGGCACGCAGGCCTATGCCAAAATCCGCGCCGGCGCATCCCTGGTGCAGCTCTACACGGCGCTGGTGTTCGACGGCCCGGGGATCGTCACCCGCATCAAGCACGAGCTCGCCGAATGCCTGCGGCGCGACGGCTTCGCCACCGTCGGCGACGCCGTCGGCGCCGACCACCGCTGAACCGTTCGCGCATTTTACGGCTCCGGATTGGCGACGCCCTCGTGGCTTTCCTTCGGCGGGTGCGGTTTTTTCAAGTGCAAACGCTTCTTGAGCCAGGCGAATACCAGCGGCGCCGCCGTCACCATGAAGATCATGCGCAGCAAGTGATGGGTCGACACGAACGCCGTGTCGATGCCCATGGCGAGGCTGATCAGCGTCATCTCCGCCAGCCCGCCTGGCGAGAACGCCAGCCACAGTGCCTCGAACCCGAGCCCGGTAAGGCGGTTGAGCAGATAAGCGAACACCACCGCCAGCGCCACCATGAACAGCGTCACCGCAATGCTGAGGTACATGGTCTTGAACACATGACGCACCGGCACGCCGACGAACCGGCAGCCGACGTTGGTGCCGATCACGATCTGCGCCAGGTTCACTAGCTCGCTAGGCGGCTTGGCGGCGGTCAGCCCGGCCATGTGGACAGCGGCGCTGAGCACCATCGGCCCGATCAGTGGCGCCGCCGGGATCTTGAGCCGCCTGGCGATCGGAAAACCGATCGCGCACACCGCCAGGATCAGGAAATCGCGGCCGGCGATGTCGGCGACGCTGCCGAGCGC
>JACPJY010000189.1 GCA_016187325.1 Rhodospirillales bacterium
CCGCCTCGACGATGTCGAGAGACAGGTCCAGGCGGTCTGCCTCCTCGGCGTCGAGGCAGAAGCCGATGTCGTGGGTTTTCGCCGCGGCCGCCAGCTCGACCAGGCGCGGCACCAGCTCCGCCATCACGCGCCCTTTCTGCGCCAGCTCGTAGCGCGGATGCAGCGCCGACAGCTTGGCCGAAACGCCCGGTCCCTCGACGACGCCGCGTCCGGCACTGGCTTTGCCGACGGCGGCAACGCAGTCGGCGTAGGCGCGCATGTACTCGTCGGCATCGGCCGTAGTCAGCGCCGCCTCGCCCAGCATGTCGAAGGAATAGCGGTAACCCCGGGCCTCCATCTCGCGGGCGCCGGCCAGCCCCTCCTCTATGGTGCGACCCATCACAAACTGGCGGCCCAGGATCCGCATCGCCTGGCGCAGCGCTTCCCGGATCAGCGGCTCGCCGCTTTTCGCCGCCAGCCGCTTCAGGATGCCGCCGACGTCGCCGGAACGCCCGTCGCCGACGTTGACCAGCCGCCCGGTCAGCATCAGCGCCCAGGTCGAGGCGTTGACGAACAGCGAGTCGCTGTGGCCGAGGTGCCGTTGCCAGTCGGCGTCGGCGATCTTGTCGCGGATCAGGCGGTCGGCGGTGGCGGCGTCGGGAACCCTGAGCAAGGCTTCGGCGAGGCACATCAGCACCACGCCCTCCTCGCTGGTGAGTTGGTATTCGTGCAGGAAGGCGTCGAGCCCGCCCATGCGCCTTTCGCCCTGGCGCATGGCGAGCACCAGCCGCCGCGCGGTGTCGGCGATGCGGCGGCGCGCCTCCGGTGGCAACGCCGCGGCGTCCAGCAACGCCCGCACGGCGACGGTCTCGTCTGCCCGGTGCGCCGCCTCGACGGTGGCGCGTAAAGCGGTTGGTTGCGTGAAATCGCCCACCAAGGTCATGGCCTGCCCCGGCAAGTTGCGTGCGACCTTCGACTGTAGGCAATTATCGCCAGCCCGGCGAGCCAACGGCGACGGTAACGGCAACGTTCAGGAAACCACCCGCACTCCGTCGCCGCGGCGGTTTATTCTGGTCTGCACAAAAATTAAAACTTGGGAAAAATCAGGATGAAAGACAGTATTTTTGACATAAAAACGGCTGTTTCACACGAAATTTGCTACTTCATCGGTTTTTATAGGCATTTTTTACGCCTTAACGGCGATTTCTGCCACTTTCATGCCTCAAAACCCATTGTTTCAGTCAATTTTTACCGATGATCACTGTCCGTTAGCCTTCGAACCGCCTGATTTCCCGGATGACCCGGATTACGCGCCGACGTCGCCGCCGTGCGCCTTAACCAACAGGTCGCAGATCTCGCGCACCGCGCCGTCGCCGCCCCGCCGTTCGGTGATGACCTTCGCCGCCGCCCACGCCGCCGGCTCGGCGTCTGCGACGGTGATCGCGAGACCGACCGCCTCCATCAGCGGCACGTCGTTGAGGTCGTCGCCGATGTGCGCCGTCGCCTCGAGCCCGATGCCGAGGTCCTCGGCGAGCTTGCTGATCACCGCGAGCTTGTCTTCGGCGCCGGTGAACACGTGCTTGACGCCGAGGGTACGCGCCCGCTCCGGCACCGATCCGGAGACCCCGGCCGAGACGATGGCAACCTCGACGCCGGCTTCCAGCACCCGCTTGATGCCGACCCCGTCCTTGACGTTGTACTTGCGCTGGATATGGCCGTCGTCCGAGTAGTAGAGGCCGCCGTCGGTCATCACGCCGTCGACGTCGATGGTGAGCAGCCTGACCTTGGCGAGATGGCGCACCACTTCCGCCTCGCCGAGGCCGCGCCCGGGGGCGAGCCTACGCAGTTTCGATTTTTCGCCCATCGTCGCCCCGACCTCGGTTGGCGGCCCGCCGGCCCGGCGCCGGGGAGCCTGAGCGAGATTAGCGATTTGCCGTCGCCGCGGCCAGTCGGCAGACGCGCCGGCGTCCAGATTGGCGATATAATGGAGCAATGGCGACCGGACCCACACCCCCCGCACCGCGGCGTGACGCCGAGGACGATTCCGAGCCCGACGAGGATTTTGCAGCCGCCGTTCCGCACCGCATGACGCTCGGCATGCGGCTTATGTATATCGTGCTGCTGCTGGTCGTCGCCGGCATGGTCGGCTA
>JACPJY010000190.1 GCA_016187325.1 Rhodospirillales bacterium
GCCTCGGCCTGGGTCGGGTTGACCTTGCCCGGCATGATCGACGAGCCGGGCTCGTTGGCGGGAAGTTTCAGTTCGCCGAGGCCGGAGCGCGGGCCCGACGCCAACAAGCGGATGTCGTCGGCGATCTTCATCGCCGAGACGGCGATGGTATTAAGCTTGCCGGAAAGATTCACCAGCGCGTCGTGGGCGGCGAGGCCGTAGAACTTGTTCGCCAAAGGCTTGAACGGCAGGCCGGTGATGCGGGCGACTTCCTTGCAGAACGCCTTGTCGAATCCCTCGGGCGCGTTGAGCCCGGTGCCGACGGCGGTGCCGCCCTGGGCCAGCTCGTAGATTTGCGTGAGACTTTTTTCCAGGCGCGCCCGGTTCTCCTTCATCTGATGAGCGTAGGCCGAGAACTCCTGGCCGAGGGTCAGCGGCGTCGCGTCCTGCAAATGGGTGCGGCCTATTTTGACGATATCAGCGAACGCCTTCGCCCGGCCGTCGAGGGCGGCATGGAGGCGCTCCAGGCCGGGGATCAATACCCGGTGGATCTCCAAAGCGAGCGCGATGTGCATGGCGGTCGGGAAGCTGTCGTTGGAGGACTGGCTCTTGTTGACGTGGTCGTTGGGATGTACCGGATCCTTCGAGCCGAGCCGGCCGCCCAGCGCCTCGATGGCGCGGTTGGCGATCACCTCGTTGAGGTTCATGTTGGTCTGGGTGCCCGACCCGGTCTGCCACACCACCAGCGGGAAGTGGTCGTCGAGCAAGCCCGTGGCGACCTCGGCGGCGGCCTTGGCGATGGCCTCGCCGAGGCGCTTATCCAGCAGTCCCAAGCGGACGTTGGCGCGGGCCGCGGCCTCTTTCTGCACGCCGAAGGCGCGGATCAACAGCCTCGGCATGCGCTCGTTGCCGATGCGGAAGTTCATGAGCGCGCGCTGGGTTTGTGCGCCCCAGTAGCGGTCGGCGCGGACCTCGACCTCGCCCAATGAGTCGGTCTCGATGCGGAATTTGCCTTTCGAGGGTTTTCTTGTCACGCGTATTCAATTCGTCACCCCCGCGAAAGCGGGGGTCCAGGCGATCTAGAACCACTGGATTCCCGCTTTCGCGGGAATGACGATTCCCTGTCAACGAGTTTTGCTGTTAAGGCCACGGTCGGTCGGGCGCTCACACTTCGTCGTGCAACGGCATCGGCGCGTTGAATTCGGCGAAGAAGTCGTTGCCCTTGTCGTCGACGACGATGAAGGCGGGGAAGTTCTCGACCTCGATCTTCCAGATCGCCTCCATGCCGAGCTCCTCGTACTCCACCAGCTCGACCTTGCGGATGCAGTCCTGGGCGAGGCGGGCGGCGGGGCCGCCGATGGAGCCGAGGTAGAAGCCGCCGTGCTTCTTGCAGGCGTCGGTGACGACCTGCGAGCGGTTGCCCTTGGCGAGCATGATCATCGAGCCGCCGGCGGCCTGGAACTGGTCGACGTAGGAATCCATGCGCCCGGCCGTGGTCGGCCCGAACGAGCCCGACGCGTAGCCCTTCGGCGTCTTCGCGGGGCCGGCGTAATAGACGCCGTGGTCCTTGAAGTACTGCGGCAGGCCCTGGCCCCCGTCGAGGCGTTCCTTGAGCTTGGCGTGGGCGATGTCGCGGGCGACGATGATCGGGCCGGTCAGGCTGAGCCGCGTCCGCACCGGGTGCTTGGCGAGATCGGCGAGGATCCGCTTCATCGGCCGGTTGAGGTCGATCTCGATCACCTCGCCGCCGAGCGCCTGGTCGGTGATCTCGGGCAGATACTTGGCCGGGTTGGCCTCGAGCTGCTCCAAGAACACGCCCTTGGCGGTGATCTTGCCCAACGCCTGGCGGTCGGCCGAGCACGACACGCCGATGCCGACCGGGCAGGAGGCGCCGTGGCGGGGCAGCCGGATGACGCGCACGTCGTGGCAGAAGTACTTGCCGCCGAACTGGGCGCCGATGCCCATGTTGCGGGTCAGCTTGTGGACCTTCTCCTCCCACTCCAGGTCGCGGAACGCCTGGCCCCAGGCGTTGCCCTTGGTCGGCAACGTATCCAGATAGCGGCAGCTCGCCAGCTTGACGGTCTTCAAGGTGAGTTCCGCCGAGGTGCCGCCGATGACGATCGCCAAGTGATAGGGCGGGCAGGCGGCGGTGCCGAGGGTGCGGATCTTGGCGTCGAGGAACTTGACCAGGCTTTGCGGGTTCAGCAGCGCCTTGGTTTCCTGATAGAGGAAAGTCTTGTTGGCCGAGCCGCCGCCCTTGGCGATGAACAGGAACTTGTAGGCGTCGCCGCCGTCGGCGTAGATCTCGATCTGCGCCGGCAGGTTGGTGCCGGTGTTCTTCTCGGTGAACAGGTCCATCGGCGCCACCTGGCTGTAGCGCAGGTTGCTCTCGGTGAAGGTCTTGAGCACGCCTTCGGCCAGCGCCGCCTCGTCGCCGCCGCCGGTCCACACGCGTCCGCCCTTCTTGGCCACCACGATGGCGGTGCCGGTGTCCTGGCACATCGGCAGCACGCCGCCGGCGGCGATGTTGGCGTTTTTGAGGAGGTCGAGGGCCACGAAGCGGTCGTTGTCGGAGGCCTCCGGGTCCTTGAGGATGCCCGCGAGCTGCTTCAGGTGGCCCGGGCGAAGAAGGTGTGAGATGTCGCGGAAGGCCTCCGCCGCCAGCACGGTCAGCGCCTTCGGTTCGACCTTGAGCACGGTCTCGCCGTCGAATTTGGCGGTGGAGACGTAATCGCCGGTCAGCTTGCGATAAGGCGTCGAGTCGTCGCCGACCGGAAACATCTCGTGGTGGACGTATGTGCTCATGTCTTTCCCCTCGCACCCGCGTCGCCGGGGCGGACCACCGCGGCGGACCGGGGCCGCCGTCGTCGAAGTCCGGCCGCGGCCACCTTATTTCTTGCGGAACGCGTCGAGGGCGATGACTTCGCCCTTCTCCCTGGCGGCGGCCGGCCGGGTGTCCTGCTCCGGCGCTTTGAGTCCGAATTTCTGCCCAGCCACCGATTCCAGCTCGATCTCGCCGTCGGCGTCGGTCGCCATCTTCAGCTGCAGGCCGAAGTTGACCGAGGGATCCGCGAACGACACCACGGCGTTGAACGGGACGCGCAGCCGTTCGGGCTTGCCGTTGAATCGCAACGTCACCCAGAACGCGTCCTGATTGACCACCAGGTTCTCGAATTGGTGCTGCAGCACGATGGTCATCTCGTCCGGATGCTCGGCCTTCAGGTAGCCCGGCGTCTCGACGCCTTCGCCGTCGGTGCGATAGGTGATGTAGAAGTGATGCTCGCCGGGAAGGCCGTTGTCGGCGGCGTAAGCGAGCGCATGGCGGATGACGCCGCGCAGCGCGTCCTCGATCCAGGCATCGTAACGGAGCGGATCGGATTCCATGCCATAATTACTAGCCCGTCCGCTCCGATTAGACCAGCCTGGAAACGCCGCACCGCCCGCCGCCCGCACGAGGCGGGGGCGGTGCCGTCGAAATAGCCCTGAAAATAAAGTGGGAGGCTTCTGTTGCCAGGCGCCTCCCGAACCCCGCCCCGGCCAGCTCAGTGGTCGGGGACTTATTGTCGGATCACCCGACCGCGTTAAGCGGCGAGGCGAGCCTGAGCATAGTTGTCGTTGGCAACTATTGCTTTTAGCCCGATAACGGTGGAGCCATGCCGGGCAAAGACCTGACCTTTACCACGCGCGTCGATCCTGTTTCGCCCCCATCTGCTGCTCCCCAATAGAGGCCCACGAGCCGTTAGGGGAGCGAAAGGGTAATGGTGGAGGCGCCGGGTACTGCCCCCGGGTCCGCAACGCTTATTCCGTCAGGCGTTTATCGCCATAGCCGTTTTACCGGCGCCCTTAATATAGTGATTCCCTGGGTCTTTTCGCAAGGGCGACGGGAAAGGGCGCGGTCCTTTGCCGCCCCGCGGCGACGGGGTAGAATCAAGCGATTCGGGACCTTGTCCATGAAACAGTACCTCGACCTGCTCAGCCACATCCGCTCGACCGGCGTGTTCCGCTCCGACCGCACCGGCACCGGCACCCAGAGCGTGTTCGGCTATCAGATGCGCTTCGACCTCGGCCACGGCTTCCCGTTGCTGACGACCAAGAAGCTGCACGCTAAATCGATCGTCCACGAGTTGTTGTGGTTTTTGTCCGGCGACACCAACGTCAAGTACTTGAACGACCACGGCGTCAGCATCTGGAACGAATGGGCCGATGAGGCCGGCGATCTCGGCCCCGTCTACGGCCATCAGTGGCGCTCGTGGCCGGCGCCCGACGGCCGCAAGATCGACCAGATCCGGAACCTGATCGCCGGCATCAGGAAGAGCCCCAACTCGCGCCGTCACATCGTCACCGCCTGGAACCCGGCCGACGTCGACAAGATGGCGCTGCCGCCGTGCCACTGCCTGTTCCAATTCTACGTCGCCGGCGGCAGGCTTTCGTGCCAGCTCTACCAGCGCAGCGCCGACGTGTTCCTGGGCGTGCCGTTCAACATCGCGTCTTATGCGTTGCTGACCATGATGGTGGCGCAGGTGACCGGGCTGGAGCCGGGTGAGTTCGTCCACACCTTCGGCGACGCGCACCTCTACGCCAACCACCTGGAGCAGGCGGATTTGCAGCTGCAGCGCCAGCCGCTGCCGTTGCCGACCATGCGCCTCAACCCCGAGGTCACGGACATCTTCGGCTTCGCCTACGATGACTTCACCCTCGAGGGCTACCAGGCCCACCCGCACATCGCCGCGCCGATCGCGGTCTGACTTGGCCGCCGACCGCATGCGCCTGTCGCTGATCGTCGCCATGGCCGCCAACCGGGTGATCGGCCTCGAAGGCGGCATGCCGTGGCACCTGCCGGGCGACCTCCGGTTCTTCAAGCGCACCACCATGGGCCATCTGGTGGTGATGGGCCGCAAGACCTACCAGGCCATCGGCGGCGCGCTGCCGGGGCGGGCCAACATCGTCGTCACCCGCAACAAAAAATTCACCGCCGCCGCCGCCGCCGACGTGGTCCATGATCTGGCGGCGGCGCTGACCAAGGCCAAGGCGCTGGCCGAGATCGAGGGCTCAGGAGAGGTGTTCGTGATTGGCGGCGCCGACATCTACGCCCAGGCGCTGGACCGGGCCGACCGCATCTACATGACCGAGGTGGAAGGGGATTTCCCCGGCGATGCCTTCTTCCCCGACTTCGACCGCCGGCAATGGCGCGAGATCGCCCGCGACGCGCGGAAGCCCGAGGTGCCGGGCGGGCCCGCCTACAGCTTCGTCATCCTCGACAAAATCCGCTAAGATATAAGTCGCCGGGGCGACACCTCCGGCCAACATCCAGGAGGACGGCCATGACCAAGATTTCAGTGTCCACCGACCTCGACGTTTCCGCCGATCAAGTATGGCAACTAGTCGGCAACTTCAACGCGCTTCCCGACTGGCACCCGGAGGTGGAGAAGAGCGAGCTGACCAAAAAGGGCCAGGAGCGGCGCCTGAGCCTGGCCGGCGGCGGCACCATCGTCGAAAGGCTGGAGAACATCGACGACAAGGCGCGCACCTATTCGTATTCGATCGTCGACAGCCCGCTGCCGATCAAAAGCTACAAGGCGACCATCAAGGTCAGCGGCAAGGGCAAAGGTTGCAAGGTCGAGTGGTCGAGCGAATTCGAGGCCTCGACCGGCTTCGAAAACGACGTGCTCAAGGACTTGCAGGGCATGTACCAGTCCGGGTTCGACAACTTGACGAAGATGTTCGGCGGCCGATAAAACGCGCCGCTGCCGACGCGCGCACTACAACCGGAAGCAATCGAGCGCCAGCCACCATTCGCGCTGCAGCGGCGTCAGCGCGCCCAAGCGGACCTTGCCGTCCCGCATCGCCTGGGCATCGGGCTTGACGCCTTCGACCATGCCGACGACGACGCTGATCACGCACAGCGCGTCCTTGCGGGCGAGGGCGAACAGCGTCCGGCCGGTGGTCGTCTTCTCGGCGAAGCGTTTGCTGGCGTCGTTCTCGACCCAGCCGGCCGCGGTCAGCGCGCCCATCATCAGCGAGCGCATATCGTCGAGCGAGCGGATCTCCGGCGTCTCCATGTGGACGCCGGTGCCGACCGTCAGCAGCCGGCACACCTTGCCCTCGACGCCGGCGGCGTTCTTCGGCAGGTCGAACTCGAGCATGCGGAAGCCGGGAACGAACGGCAGCCCCTCCTCGAGCACGTGGCGCACGTCGACGCAATCGGCCACATCCAGCGGCTTCACCGGCTCGGCCGCCGCCCGCCCGGTGGCGACGGCAAGCGCCGCCGTCACCGCCAACACGCCTCGAAAGGCTGCCCCCATGCGCGCATGGTAGGCGAAAACCGCCGCCCGCCCAAGCGGCAGCGTGCGGGTCTCTGGATGGTCAGGGGGGCGTTTGGGGCGCTACTGGATGACGATGCGGGGCGTCGCGGCCTCGCGCGCCGCCAGCGCCTGCTCGATCTTGGTCCACACCCGGTCGGCGATCGCTCGATAGACCTTGGCATGCTCGCTCGCCGGCTTGGAGACGACGATCGGATGGCCGCCGTCCGAGGTCTCGCGGATCTCCATCACCAGTGGAATCTCGCCCAGGAAGTCCATGCCCAGCCGCGCCGCTTCCCGCCGGGCGCCGCCGTGGCTGAAGATCTCCGAGCGCTCGCCGCACTTCGGGCAGGTGAAATAGCTCATGTTCTCGACCAGCCCGAACACCGGCACGTCCACCTTGCGGAACATGTTGAGGCCCTTGCGCGCGTCGAGGAGCGCGATGTCCTGCGGCGTCGACACGATGACGGCGCCGG
This sequence comes from Rhodospirillales bacterium, assembly GCA_016187325.1. Classification (GTDB taxonomy): domain Bacteria; phylum Pseudomonadota; class Alphaproteobacteria; order Rhodospirillales; family Casp-alpha2; genus JACPJY01. The sequence goes on from JACPJY010000190.1 coordinate 6,755, forward strand.
TCAGCGGCACCCGCTGCGCCATCGTCAGCTGCGCGTCGCCGGTGCCCGGCGGCATGTCGACCACCATCACGTCGAGCTCGCCCCAGTTGACGTCGCGCATCATCTGCTCGAGCGCCGACTGCACCATCGGCCCGCGCCAGATCATCGGCGTCTCCTCGTCGACCATGAATCCCATCGACATCACCTTGATGCCGTAGTTCTCCATGGCGTCGAGGGTCTGCCCGTCGGACGAGGTCGGGCGGCCGGAGATGCCCATCATGCGCGGCATCGAGGGGCCGTAGATGTCGGCGTCGAGAAGCCCGACGCGATGGCCGGCCGCCGCCAGCCCGAGCGCCAAATTCACCGCCGTAGTCGACTTACCGACGCCGCCCTTGCCGCTGGCCACCGCGATGATCGATCGCACGCCCGCCAGCACCGGCGCCTTGGCCCCGCCCGGCCCCGGCGGGGCGTGGCGCGGCTGCGGCGCGGGCCCGCCGCCCGCGGCCTGGGTCGGCCGCTCGGCGGTCAGCACCACGGTCGCCGAGATCACGCCCTTGAGTGCGTGCACGGCCTTCTCCGCCTGCTTGCGCAGCGGCTCCATCTTGGCGCCATTCTTCGGGTCGACCTCGATGGCGAAGGCGACGTGACCGTCCTTGGTCTGCAGGCCGGCGATCATGCCGGCGCCGACGATGTCCTTGCCGCTCGCCGGGTCCTTGATCGACTTCAGAACGTCGAGGATTTGCCGCTCGGTAACCCCTGCCATGCTCGAAACTCCGCCTCGCGAAATGGTTATTTCCGGACTTTTCGGCGGCTCGGCGTTGCGAAACCGCCGGTCGTGCCCTATAAGGCAACCAAGCCCGTAATAGGAAGTAAACCGGGATACGGAAAATACAAGGTTTTCTCCCGTTACGGCGCACAAAAAAGGGACGGATAGTCAATGCCGTGGAAACCACAAGGCGGCGGCCCATGGGGTGGCGGCCAAGGCCCCTGGGGCGGCGGCGGACCTTCGGGACCGAGGCCCCCCGACATCGAAGAACTGCTGCGCAAGGGCCAGGACCGGTTCAAGAGCTTCCTGCCGCGCGGCGTCGGCGGCGCCCGCGGCTTCATCCTGATCGGCATCGCCGTCGTCGCCGTATGGCTGGCCAGCGGCTTCTACCGGGTGCAGCCGGGCGAGCAAGGCGTCGAGCTGATGTTCGGCCGTTTCGTCAAGCTGACGACGCCGGGCCTCAACTACTGGTTCCCGTCGCCGATCGGCGAGGTGATCACGCCCAACGTCGAGCGCACCAACACCATCGACATCGGCTTCCGCGGCGTCGGTGAATCGGGCCGCGGCGCCGGCGCCCGCGACGTGCCGCAGGAAAGCCTGATGCTGACCGGCGACCAGAACATCATCGACATCGACTTCGTCGTCCAATGGCGGATCAAGAACGCCGCCGAGTTCCTGTTCAATTTGCGAAACCAGGAAGGGACGGTGAAAATCGCCGCCGAAAGCGCGGTGCGCGAGGTGGTCGGCCAGACGCCGCTTGAGGAAGCCATCGCCAGGCGCCGCGCCGAAGTCGAGGTCAAGACCAAGGAATTGCTGCAACAGATCCTCGACTCCTACGCTGCCGGCGTGTTCGTCGCCGACGTCAAGCTGCAGAAAGTCGACGCGCCGTCGGAGGTAATCGACGCCTTCAACGACGTGCAGCGCGCCAAGCAGGACCAGGAACGCTCGATCAACGAGGCCCAGGCCTACCTCAACGACATCGTGCCGAAGGCCAAGGGCCAAGCGGAGAAGATGACCCAGGAGGCGTCGGCCTATAAGGAAAAAGTGATGAAGGAGGCCGACGGCGAGGCCAAGCGGTTCCTGTCGGTCTACGAGACCTACAAGGGGGCCAAGGACGTGACCACCCGGAGACTATTCCTGGAACGCATGCAGGAGGTGCTGAAAAACTCGGAAAAGGTGATCATCGACAAGCAGCAAGGCTCGCCCGGCGTAGTGCCCTATCTGGCGCTGCCGGAACTCAGAAAACAACAGCAGCAGCAACCGAGCGGGGGGGCCAAGAAATGAACAAGACCGTCCTTGCCGTCCTCGGCGTCGTCGTCATCGCCGCCGGCATCACGCTGTCGAGCGCACTGTTCACCGTGCATCAGACCAAGCAGGCCTTGGTCCTGCAATTCGGCAATCCGATACGGGTCGAGCGTGAGCCGGGCCTCAAGATCAAGATGCCGTTCATCCAGAACGTCGAATACTACGAGCGGCGAATCCTCGATCTCGATCCGCCGAGCCAGGAGGTGGTGCTCGCCGACCAGAAGCGCATCAACATCGATTCCTTCGCCCGCTTTCGCATCGTCGATCCGCTGGAGTTCCGCAAGAAAGCCGTCACCGATGTCAATTTCCGCCAGATCTTCGGCAACCGGCTGAACGGCGCTGTGCGCGCCGAGGTTGGTCAGGTGTTCCTGGCCGACATGCTGACCAAGAAGCGCAGCGAGATCATGAACAAAATCTCGAAGCAGATGAAGGCGCAAGCGGCCGAGTTCGGGACCGAAGTGGTGGACGTGCGCA
>JACPJY010000223.1 GCA_016187325.1 Rhodospirillales bacterium
ACAGCCGGCGCTCGAAGCGGATGCCCTCGCCGAGCGTCGTCTCGTAGGCGCGGCCGATCGATTCCTTCACCATCATCGCCGCCGGCCGCGACATGGCGGCGATTTTCTGCGCCACTTGCAGCGTCTCCGCCATCAGCTCGGCCGCCGGCACGACGCGGCTGACCAGCCCGGCGCGCTCGGCCTCCTCGGCGTCCATCATGCGCCCGGTAAGGCACATCTCCATCGCCTTCGACTTGCCGACCAAGCGCGTCAGCCGCTGCGTGCCGCCGGCGCCCGGCATCACGCCGAGCGAGATCTCGGGCTGGCCGAACTTGGCCGAGTCGGCGGCGATGATGAAATCGCACATCATGGCGAGCTCGCAGCCGCCGCCGAGCGCGTAGCCGGCGACCGCGGCGATCACCGGCTTGCGGCACTTGGCCGGGCGCTCCCAGTTGCGGGTGATGAAATCGTCGAGATAGGCGTCCATGTAGCTTTTCGACTGCATCTCCTTGATGTCGGCGCCGGCGGCGAACGCCTTGTCCGAGCCGGTAATCACGATGCAGCCGATGTCGGCGTCGGCTTCGAAATCGTCGAGGGCGCGCGCCATCTCGTCAACCAGCGCTTCGCACAGCGCGTTCATCGCCTTCGGACGGTTGAGGGTGATTACGCCGACGTTGTGTTTTTTTTCCGCGGTGATGTTCAGGAATGCCATGACGGTTGCCGTTCTCCATTGCTGCAAGCGCAAACCGGGGACTCGCGACGCCGACGTTGGCGCCGCTGCCCCCCGTTGGCTCCGGCGCCCCTCGCGCCGGATCGGTTAAGACCTAGAGCGCGTTCGAGCCGGTCTCGCCGGTGCGGATGCGCATCGCCTGTCCGACGTCGAGGACGAAGATCTTGCCGTCGCCGATTTTCTCGGTGTTGGCGGCGTTGCGGATGGCTTCCACCACCTGCTCCACCTGTCCGTCGTCGACGACCACGTCGAGCCGCACCTTGGGCACGAACTCGATCGCGTATTCGGCGCCGCGGTAGATTTCCGTTTGTCCCTTCTGGCGGCCGAAGCCCTTGACCTCGGACACCGTCAGCCCTTGCACGCCGACTTCGGTCAGCGCCTCGCGCACGGCGTCCAGCTTGAACGGCTTGATGATGGCCATTACGAGTTTCATTGCTGTCGATCCTTATTCCATCCCGGGACTACAGGCTGTAGCCGCGTTCGCCGTGGGTGCTCACGTCGAGCCCGTCGGTGATCTGCTCGTCGCTGACGCGGAGCCCGACGACGGCCGCCGTCACCTTGACGATGATGAAGGTGACCACCGCCGACCACACGAAGGTGGCGACGACGCCGGTCGCCTGTGCGGTCAGTTGTCCGCCCATCGTCATCTTTTCCGCGAACCCGGCGCCGCCGAGCCCGGCGGACACGAACACGCCGGTCATCATCGTGCCAAGCATGCCGCCGATGCCGTGGACGGCGAACACGTCGAGCGAATCGTCGATGCCGAAGCGGGCCTTCACCAGGCTGACGCAATAGAAGCAGACCAAGCCGCTGGCGACGCCGATGACGAGCGCGCCCAGCGGGCCGACGAAGCCGGACGCCGGCGTTATCGTGGCAAGTCCCGCGACCATGCCGGTGACGATGCCGACCAGGCTCGGCTTGCCGAATTTGATCCATTCGATGGTCATCCACACCAGCGACGCGGTGGCCGCCGAGATGTGGGTGACGGTCATCGCCATGCCGGCATCGCCGTTGGCCGCCAGCGCCGAGCCGGCGTTGAAGCCGAACCAGCCGACCCACAGCATCGCCGCCCCCATCATCGCCATGCCCGGATTGTGCGGCGGCCTGAGCTCGCTCGGGAACCCCTTGCGGGGTCCGAGCACGTAGGCGAGCACCAGCGCCGAGGTGCCGGCGGTGGTATGGACGACGAGGCCACCGGCAAAATCCAGCGTACCCTGTTTGGCCAGCCAGCCGCCGCCCCATACCCAATGCGCCACCGGCGCGTAGACGAGCAGCAACCACAACCCCGAGAACACCAGCACCGCCGAGAACTTGATGCGCTCCGGGTAGGCGCCGACGATCAGCGCCGGGGTGATGATGGCGAACGTCATCTGGAACATGAAGAACACGGTTTCCGGGATGTCGCCCGAAAGCGCGCCGCGCCCGACGCCGGCCAGGAACGCCTTGCCGAGCCCGCCGATGTACGGGTTGCCCTCGCCGAACGCCAGGCTGTAGGCAACCGCCAGCCACAGCACCGACACCAGGCAGGCGATCGAAAAGCAGTGCATCATCACCGACAGCACGTTCTTCGACTGCACCAGCCCGGCGTAGAACAGCGCCAGGCCCGGCAACGTCATGAACAGCACCAGCGCCGTCGACGTCAGAAGCCACGCCGTGTTACCGTCGCTCAACTTCGCCGCTACGCCTTGGGCGAGCGCGGCGTCGGGCATCAACAACAGAACGGCCAGCAGGGCCGCCATCAGCCCCTTCGATCCAATTCGCTTCATCACGATTTCGGTCCCCCACATTAGAAACCAGCCTTCGCTCCGGCCTCCCGCCGAATCCGATAGGCGACAAACGCCCGCGCCGCGCCGGTCGCCAATGATGACCGGGCCGCGCAAGCGCCCATGCGATTCTTGGTGCCGGTTCCCAGGCCTTCCGGCCCGGACCGTCGCGACGACGGCCCCCCGGAACGACGACGGCACGACAACGCCGCGTCACCCCGGACGACGGGCACCATGACTCGAATCTCCTAGCCATGCAATCGGCTTTCGCGGTCATTGACCAGAGGATGACCGGTGGCTGACCTGACGTTGACCGACGTGTTGACCCGGATGTCGACCCGGTGTTGACCGGATGTTGACCGGATGTTGACCATTGCCGACCGATGCGAACCTTTCCTCAACCTCGCTCGCTCCTCCCGACGCCTCTCCGGGCCGCGGTATCGATCCATGGCCGCGAATCCGACTCGGTTTTGTCCACCAATGTCCGCATGGGGCCGCATTGGTCCGCGCTCGTTCACGCCTGCCCGGGCCCGCCGCGCGGCAGCACGACGCCGCAACAAACGCCGCCTGCCCGACACCGGGGACCCGACCCAGGCGGCGCCAGAAACGGCGGAAAATCGGGTATTCTTCCTTAATTTCAGGGATTATCAAGATCATAAAAGGAATATAAACTAAATTAGGAACTTTGTCAATAGGTATTGTGGCGGGCGATTATATAGGTAAGAAAAGTGACCGATTCGCCCAAAGTAGGAAATAGCGGCCCCGCCGCTGCGGTAGCCGTGGGAAAGGATGCTACGGAGATCGAGATCACGCCCCAGATGATTGAGGCGGGGTTAGCGACATTAGAGGATTCGGGCCGGCTGATTAACGACCGCGTTAGTTCGGGTGACGGGCTATTAGTTCGCTGCATTTTTCTTTCAATGTGGTCTCGTCGCCGCGCTGGAGAGATTCCATAACGTCCTGCATGATATTGACGTCTTTGCCCAACTCCCAAATTCGGGTTGTAATTGCAGAAACGTCATGAGCAGACATTCCGGGAATTTGCTTATCTTTGTGTTCTCTTTGCATCCTATGAAAATCGAAAATTGGCGGCATCAAACGCACGTAATTACCGCGCCCGCCGCGCCTTGGCGCTGAGACAGTCCCAATACTACCGTGAAATATTTTGTTACGTTTCTTTCTAGCTGAATCCAGGCGCCTCTTTAGCGGCGCCCAAACCGTCATTACTATCGCCGTGCATTTTTGCCCCCGGATCGCCGTTTGCAGCGCGTGATCTACTATGTCAAATCTGGTTTCCGTGTTGGCCGGAGCGTAATAGATGGCAAGGCCAACACCTGTTTTGTTTGTAATGACATCGAGCAATAGCGCCATATGTGATTCAAGTGCTGCCCAGCCCATTGTAATGCCAGCTATAGCCTCGCGAATTTGCTGATATTCATTGGCGATTGCTTTAATGTGTTCCTGATCAAGATGGTCCGTTTCTGACATGGCAAAAGCCCCGAAAGATCAAGACAAACTAAGCGATGCCGAAGCCGTAAGGCGCGGCGATGAGGCATTGAAGCGGGCGCTCAAGATGCCGCCGAAACCGCATAAACAGAAACCCAAGAAACCCGATGCTAATTCAGGCCATTAAACACGCACTTTTTCCGCCACAACCGCACCCTAGGATTTGCCCAATTACTGACGGCTGGTTGGTTCTTCCATTGGGTAGCTGGTCCGAGACGATTCCACTACGGTCATCGCGGCATCCCGAAGCGCCGCACGAAAAGAATCCCGGTGTTTCGCTGGAACATCATGCAAATCCATCTGGGAAACAAACGAGTGAAGAGACGCAGTGAAAGCATCCATCGCCTCCGTCGGCTCTTTCTGCACGCTAATCCATTGGTCGAGCATCACCGTTACCACGGTTTTTAGGCCATAAAACTGGGCTGGCACCACAAAATCATCCGGCAGTTTGTTGGTCATGGTTTCGCCCCCATACTTTCCTTCGATTTGCGAAGCATAGCGCGGAATTGCTTGCGGGTCAGGACGGGCTTGCTAGTGCGTCCGCTGACTAGTCCGCCGATACGTCAGGCGCTTGCCCTCGCTGGCCTTTATGGCTTGGGCCGAACGGGTGAAGTCGTCCAGATCACGGGTGTTGTAGCGGAAATCAAACTCCGCCAGATAGCGGCTTAGATGCTGTTCGCCGCAATGCTGGTAGGTGCCTTTCATCCCGCGCTTGAAGATCGAAAAGTAGCCTTCAATCGTGTTGGTATGCACCTTGCCGCGAACATACTCTTTGCGGCTGTGAACGACGCGCTGGTGGGTCATGTAGCGTTCACCGATTGTGTGGTAGTGCCCGGCCTCGTCGGTCATAAGGTGGCTATCGCGCAGGACGTTGGTAAACAGAACATCGCGGACATTGTTCGTGGTGACCGCGCTGATATGGAAGGCGCGGGACTTACCGCCACGCTCCACCAGGGCCATGATCTTGTAGAAGTGGGGCACGATCACGGGCGCCTTATCCCCATTGGGCAGGGTCTTGAGACGGATTTTGCTACCGCCCTTGAAGTATGTCTCGTCGGACTCGACTACCTTGCCGCCGCCGCCCAAGGCGCCGGGGTTGTCGTCTTTCATGGTCTCGCGGATGCGATGCGCCATGAACCAAGCGGTCTTGTAGGTCACGCCTAACGTGCGGTGTAGCTGGTGGGCCGAAATGCCCTTCTTTGAGCTGCACATGAGATGGAAGGCCAGCACCCACTTGTTCAAGGGCACCTTGGAACGCTCAAAGATGGTGCCCACGGTGACGGTGAACTGTTTCTTGCAGGAATTGCAGTAATACAGCCCTGGACGGTGTTTTCTGCCGCGCACAAAGGCCGTATGCTGGGTTTCCCCGCAATGGGGGCAATAGCGCCCATCGGCCCACCTAAGGGCTTCTAAATGCTTGCGGGCCGCGTTCTTGTCCTTGTAAACAGGGGAATTTATGTCTAACATGTTCTATACTCCTTAACCCGTTGAGGCGAGTATCGCTTATGGCCTCACGTTTGTCAAGTATATAAACGCCTTGTGGCGCCACCCAGATCGCCACCGCGGCGCCTCGGCGGCGTCGTTTTGACCGCGCGGCGCAGCCGCCGCAGACGGCCGGAAGCGCCGCCGACCGGCATCGGTTACACTCCGCCGGCAACCGACCGCTTGACCATCGGGGAGACGCCGTTGCGACGAATCGCACCTGCCCGATCTTTGGTGCCGCTGCTCACCGCCGGACTGATCGCCGCCGGCTGCGCCAGCTACGAGTCCGGTCTCGCCGCCTACGGCCGCGGCGACTACAAGACGGCGCTCGAGCAATGGCAGCCGCTGGCCGAGGATGGCAGGGCCGACGCCCGCCACCGGCTCGGGCGCCTCTACGAAACCGGCCAGGGCACGCCCAAGGACGAGGCCAAGGCGGCAGCGCTCTACCGCCAGGCCGCCGCACAGGGCCTGGCCGTTGCCCAGCGCGATCTGGCCAGGCTTTACGCCGCCGGCCGCGGCGTCGCCAAGGACTTGGGCGAGGCGGCGAAGTGGACGCGGATGGCGGCGGCCCAGGGGAATGCCGAAGCGCAACGCGATCTCGGCCGCGCGCTGGAGCACGGCGAAGGCGTCGCCAAGGACGAGACGGAGGCGATGTCGTGGTATCGCAAGGCGGCGATCCAGGGCGACGCCGCGGCGGCGGTCGCGCTCGCCGCCATGATCGAGGCCGGCAAGGGCGACGGCGCCGACCCGGCCGAGGCGGCGAGCTGGTATCGCAAGGCCGCCGACCGCGGCGACACGGTGGCGATGGTCCGCCTGGCGCGGGCCTTCGAGAAAGGCGTCGGGGCCAAGCCCGACCCCGCCGAGGCGCTGAGCTGGTACCGGCAAGCCGCCGAGCTCGGCGACGCAGAGGCGCAGGAACGGCTCGGCGACGCCTACCGAAAAGGCATCGGCGTCGAGCGCAACGACATCCTGGCGGCGCGTTGGTACCTGACGGCGGCACAGAAAGGCCGGCCACGGGCGCAGTTCAGCCTAGCCGAGATGTACGGACAGGGCGCGGGCGTCGCCAAGGACACGGCGCAGGCGGTGAAGTGGTATCAGTGGGCGGCCGAGAAAGGCCACGGCATGGCGCAACTCAAGCTCGTCGATCTCTATTCCCGCGGCGATGGCGTCGCCAAAGACGAGGCGGCCGCCGAGAAGTGGCTGAAGATGGCGGCCGCCAACGAAACCGCCCTGCCGCCGTTGGAGCTCGCCCGCATGTACGACCGCGGCCGCGGCGTCGCCAAGGACGACGCTAAGGCCGCGAAATGGTACCGCGTCGCCGCCGAACGGGGCGACGCCGAGGCGCAGTTGCAGTTGGCGCAGTTCCTCGCCAAAGGCCGCGGCGTCGAGGCCGACCAGGCCGAGGCGGCGAAATGGTTCGCCAATGCCGCCGACCAGGGAATAGCCGAAGCGCAGTTCGAGCTCGGCCGCATGTACGAGGAAGGCCGCGGCGTCGCCAAGGACGAGAAGAAGGCCGTCGAATGGCTGATCAAGGCCGGCGACAACAACCATCAGGACGCGCAGATCCTGCTCGGCTTCTATTACGAGAAGGGCCGCGGCGTCGAGCAGGACTTTGGCAAGGCGCTCGCCTGGTACCGCAAGGCCAACCGCGAAAAAAACGACTTCGCCGCCAAGGGCATCGCTCGCATCGAACGCGACCATCCGGAAATCGCCCAGCAGATCCTCGAGGAAGAGGCGCGCCAGCAGGCGCGGCGCGATTTCGCCTTCCGGCTCGGGCTCGAGGCGCTCTCGCGCGGCGACCACAAGGCCGCCTTCGAGCAGTGGAAGCCGCTGGCCGAGGAAGGCGACGGCCGGGCCCAGGCGCAGCTCGGCCGGCTCTACGCCGAGGGGC
>JACPJY010000224.1 GCA_016187325.1 Rhodospirillales bacterium
GGGCTCGAAGGTGGCGTTGAAAGTGTCGGCGAACAGCACCACCTCGCGCCCGCCGTGCCGGCCGGCTGGCGCCTCGTCGGCGCGGAAGCGGTCGCGCCGCCAATTAGGCAGGCGGCGCCGGCGGCTGAAACTCAGCGCCAGCTCGCTCAGCCATGGCAGGCCGGGCACCCGATCGCGCAGGTTGAGGAGCGGCGCCAGCCGCGCCGCCCAAGGCGCGTAGCGCGGCAGGTAGGCGACCGCGCGGTCGAACCGCTTAAGCCCGTGGCGCTTGTTGTAGTGGTGGAGGAACTCGATCTTCATTTTTGCCATGTCGACGCCGGTCGGGCACTCGCGCTTGCAGCCCTTGCAGCCGACGCATAGTTTCATGGTGTCGTAAAGGTCGTCGGAGACGAACGCCTCCGGCCCGAGCTGGCCCGAAATGGCGAGACGCAGCGTGTTGGCGCGGCCGCGGGTCAGGTGCTTCTCGTCGCCGGTGACCCGGAACGACGGGCACATCACACCGGGGTCGGATTTGCGGCAGGCGCCGTTGTTGTTGCACATCTCGACGGCGCCGCCGAAGCCGCCCCAATCCGACCAGTCCAGCGCCGTCTCGAACCGCGGCACGCGGTAGCCCGGCTTGTAGCGGAACAGCGAGCGGTCGTCCATCTTCGACGGCCGCACGATCTTCCCCGGATTGAGGAGCAAGGCCGGATCGAAAGCTTCTTTCACCTCCTCGAAGCTCTTGACCATGCGGGCGCCGAACATCGGCTCGTGGAACTCCGATCGCACCAGGCCGTCGCCGTGCTCGCCGGAATGCGAGCCCTTGTATTCGCGCACCATGGCGAAGGCTTCCTCGGCGATGGCGCGCATCTTCCCGACGTCGACTTCGGACTTCAGGTTCAGCACCGGCCGCACGTGCAGGCAGCCGACGGAAGCATGGGCGTACCAGGTACCGGTGGTGCCGTGCTTCTTGAACACTTGGGTCAAACGGTCGGTGTATTCGGCCAGATCCTCGAGACGGACGGCGCAATCCTCGATGAACGAGATCGGCTTGCCGTCGCCTTTCATCGACATCATGATGTTGAGGCCGGCCTTGCGCACTTCCCAGATCGCCCTCTGGAACGCGGGGTCGATGGCCTCGACCACGGCGTCCGGGAAGCCGAGCTCGCCCATCAACTCACCCAGCCGCTTCAGGTTCCGGAACTGTGTGTCGCGATCGTCGCCGGCGAATTCCACCAGTAACAGCGCCTCCGGCGTACCCTTGACGAACGCATTGACGGTGTCGCGGAACATCGGAATGTCGCGGGAAAGCCCGATCATCGTGCGATCGACCAGCTCCACCGCCGCCGGGTCGAGGGTGACGATGTGGCGGGCAGACTCCATGGCGTCGTAGAGGGTCGGGAAGTGACATACGCCAAGCACCTTGTGGGCCGGCAGCGGCTGCAGATCGATCTGGATGCGCGTCGAGAAGGCGAGCGTTCCTTCCGAGCCGACCAGCAGGTGCGCCAGGTTCGGGTGCGTGGCCGGCCGGGCGGTGGTCGCCTTGGACCACTTGCCGCGCGGCGCGCCGCCCGGCATCAACGCGTCGATGTTGTAGCCGCCGACGCGGCGCATCAGGTCGGGAAAGCGCTCGACGATCTCACCTGCCTCGCGCCGGCCGATCTGCAGCAAGCGTGTGACAAGCGCCTGTTGGTGAGACGAGAGCGCAGCGCCGGCGACGTTGTCGGAAACCTCGCCGAATTGCATGGCGGTGCCGTCCATCAACACCGCCTCGATGGCGCGCACGTTGTCGCGCATCGGACCGTAGCGGATCGATCGCGCGCCGCAGCTGTTGTTGCCGGCCATGCCGCCGATGGTGGCGCGGCTCGACGTCGAGACGTCGACCGGGAACCACAGCCCCGAGGATTTGAGATACGCGTTCAGGCGGTCGAGCACCAGCCCCGGCTCGACCCAGGCGGTGTGCGCTTCGGCGTCGAAGTCGAGCACGCGGTTGAGGTGCTTGGAGACATCGACGACGACGGCTTCGCCCACCGTCTGTCCGCATTGCGAGGTGCCGCCGCCGCGCGGCAGCACCGGCACGCCCTCGTCGGCGGCGATCCCGATCACGCGGGCGATGTCGTCGGCGGTCTTCGGCACCACGACCCCGATCGGCTCGATCTGGTAATGCGAGGCGTCGGTCGCGTAGCGGCCGCGGCTGAACGCGTCGAACAGCACCTCGCCCTCGAGCTCGCGGGCGAGCCGAGAGGCCAAGCGGCGGTCGCCGATCCGGGCGGTGCGGCGGCTGTTGACGGCTGGACCTGTTCGGGCGTCGGCCATAAGATGTCCACCGGGATTGGGACGGTTTCCCCGCCGTGGGGGCCGGAGGGAGATTAGCTTAGTATTTTGAATGCAAATTTCAATTGAAACCGTCGCACGCATCGAGCTGGCGGGCGTCCGAGCGTTTGGAATTTTCAGTTAAATAATTACATATCAATGAGTTAATATTTTTTATCAAGCGAGAACGGGGGTCGGATTAGAACCAAAATAAGCGGTAATTTGCATTCAGAATGCAAATTTTATTTTAAACAGTTCCATCGACCCGTAATATCGTCGCCCAGCCGGCGCCCGCCGGCCGCCGACAGGGAGTAGAGGGATGTCGTTCCGAAGCGGCCGCCATTTTTTGCAGATCCCCGGACCGACCAACGTTCCGGACCGGGTGCTGCGTGCCATCGACCGCGCCACCATGGACCACCGCGGGCCGGACTTCGGCCGCTTCACGCTCGGCGTGCTCGAGCGGCTGAAGAAGGTGTTCAAGACCGAAAGCGCGGTGATCGCCTATCCGTCGTCGGGGACCGGCGCCTGGGAGGCGGCGCTGGTCAATACGCTGTCGCCCGGCGACAAGGTGTTGATGTTCGAGACCGGCCATTTTGCGGCGCTGTGGCAGGGCCTCGCCAGCCGGCTCGGGCTCGACGTCGTCATGGTGCCGAGCGACTGGCGCCACGGTGTCGCCGCCGACGAGGTGGAATCGCGCCTCAAGGAAGACAAGCGCCACGCCATCAAGGCGGTGTGCATCGTCCACAACGAGACATCGACCGGCGTCATCTCCGATGTCGCCGCGGTCCGCCGCGCCATCGACTTGGCCAGGCACCCGGCGCTGCTGATGGTGGACACCATCTCGTCGCTCGCCTCCGTCGACTACCGGCACGACGAATGGGGCGTCGACGTCACCGTCGGCTGCTCCCAGAAAGGCCTGATGCTGCCGCCCGGGCTCGGCTTCAACGCCGTCAGCGACAAGGCGCTCGCCGCCAGCAAGAAGGCGGAGCTGCCGCGCGCCTATTGGGAATGGCAGGCGATGCTCGCCAATAACGCCAACGGCTTCTTCCCCTACACGCCCGCGACCAACCTGCTTTACGGCCTCGATGAGGCCCTCGACATGCTGCTCGAAGAAGGCCTCGATAACGTGTTCGCCCGCCACAACCGGCTGGCTGAGGCGACGCGCCGCGCTGTCCGCGCCTGGGGGCTCGAGATCCTGTGCCTGAATCCGAAGGAATATTCGCCGGTGCTGACCGCCGTGCTGGTGCCCGACGGCCACGATGCCGACAAGCTGCGCGCGGCCATCCTCGATCGCTTCGACATGTCGCTCGGCACCGGCCTCGGCAAGGTCAAGGGCAAGGTGTTCCGCATCGGCCATCTCGGCGATTTCAACGATCTGATGCTGGCCGGCACGCTGGCCGGCGTCGAGATGGGGCTCGAGGTCGCGGGCGTGCCCCATCGCCGCGGCGGCGTCCAGGCGGCGCTCGATTACCTGTCGGCCGGCGACCAGACGAAGACGGCGCGACCGGCGCGGGCGTCTGCGTGAAGGCGAAGCCGCGCCATAAACGCCGCCCGGACGTTCACTCAAACTTGGACCCGATTCCGATGACCGATACCATCCTGGTCGAACGCGTGGACGATATCGCCATAGTGGTCCTCAACCGTCCGCACAAGCTCAACGCCTTCACCAAGAGCATGTGGAAACGGCTTGGCGAGGTCGCGGGCGAACTGGCGGTGGACGATGCCTTGCGCTGCGTCGTCGTGCGCGGCGCCGGCGACAAGGCGTTCAGCCCCGGCAACGACATCTCGGAATTCGAGAACGAGCGCTCGAACGCGAAACAGGCGGAAGCCTATGGCCGCCTCATGCACGGCACCATCGAGGCGTTGCGCGCCTGGCTGGTCCCCAAGGTCGCGATGATCAAGGGTGTCTGCGTCGGCGGCGGGCTCGAGGTGGCGGGTCTGTGCGACATCCGCATCTGCGGGGAATCGAGCCGCTTCGGCGCGCCGATCGCCAAGCTAGGGTTGGTCATGGCCTACCCGGAGATCAGCTGCCTCAACGATCTGGTCGGCCCTCAGGCGACCTACGAGATCCTCCTCGAGGGACGGGTGTTCGGCGCCGACGAGGCGTTGCAGAAGGGCCTGGTGAGTCGCGTCGTGCCCGACGCCGAGGTCGAGGCGGAGGCGATGGCGACGGCCCGGCGGATCGCCGACGGCGCGCCGCTGGTGCATCGCTGGCACCGCAAGTTCCTGGCCCGCCTCGCCGACCCGACGCCGTTGACCACGGCCGAGAAGCGGGAAGCTTTCGCGTGCTACGACACCGAAGACTTTAGGATCGGCTACAAGGCGTTCCTCGACAAAAAGAAACCGGAATTCAAGGGAAAATAAGATGGCGGGAAGCGGCGGCCCCCTCACCGGCGTCAAGGTCATCGAGCTTGCCCACATCATGGCCGGCCCGGTGTGCGGCTTGATGCTCGCCGACATGGGCGCCGACGTCATCAAGGTCGAAAAGATCCCGGGCGGCGACGACACGCGGCGCTTCCTGCCGCCGGGCGTGAAGGGCGAATCGGCGGCGTTCCTGATGATGAACCGCAACAAGCGCGGCGTCGCCATCGACCTCAAGAACGAAGCGGGGAAGGACGTACTCAAGCGGCTCTTGAAGACGGCGGACGTGGTCACCGAAAACTACCGCGCCGACACCATGGATAAGCTGGGCCTCGGCTATGAGGCGCTGAAGCGCATCAACCCGGGGCTGATCTATTGCACCATCTCCGGCTTCGGGCGCACCGGCCCGTACGCGCAACGCGGCGGCTTCGACCTGATCGCGCAAGGCATGAGCGGCCTGATGAGCATCACCGGCGAAGGTCCCGGCCGGCCGCCGGTGAAGGTCGGCGCCCCGGTCACCGACATCACCGCCGGCATCCTGGGCGCCATGGGCGTCGCCGCGGCCTACGCGCACAAGCTGAAGACCGGCGAGGGACAGATGGTCGACACCTCGCTGTTCGAAGCCGGCATCGTACACACCTATTGGCAGTCGGCGATCGGGCTCGCCACCGGCGAGCCGCCCGGCCCGATGGGTTCGGCGCACCCGCTGAACGCGCCCTATCAGGCGTTCCAGACCAGGGACGGCTGGATCACCGTCGGCGCCGCCAACCAAAAGAACTGGCTGAGGACGCTGGAGATCTTGGACGCGCCGGAGCTCGCCCGCGACCCGCGCTTCAAGGACAACGCCGACCGCATGGTGCACCTTCAGGAGCTGGCAGCGCTGCTTGGCAAGATCTTCGTCAGGCACTCGTCGGCCGATTGGCTCGGGCGCCTGGAGAAAGTCGGCGTTCCCGCCGGTCCCGTGCTCAATGTCAACGAGATGCACCGCGACTCGCACACGCTGGCCCGCGGCATGGTGGTCGAGGTCGAGCACGCGCGCGTCGGCGCCGTCAAGACCATCGGCTTGCCGGTGAAGTTCTCGGAAACGCCGGGCAAGGTCGCCCGCGGCGCGCCGCTTTACGGCCAGCATACCCGCGAGGTGCTGGCCGAGTATGGCTTCGGCAGTGATGAAATCGCCGCGTTGATCAAGAAAGGCGCGGTGGTGGCGGCCGACTGACGACGCGGCCGGCGTTATTTCGTCGCCGCTTTCAACGCCTCTTGCACCCGCGCGATCTGGGCATCGACGGAAATATCCCTGATCGAGGTGATCTCGAGCGCCCGATCCTCGTAAACGTTTTCGCCGGGGTGCCGGCGCTGCCAATCGTCGATGGTGCGATCGCGCTCGACCAGCAAAACCTCGATGTCGGGGCCGAACAGCCGCAGCATTGCCGTGATCCAGACGTTGACCGGCCACGACGGAAGGGCGAGGTCGACGACGAAGCGGTCGAGCATGGAAATCACCGCCTTCGCCTCGTACCAGGTTTCCCCGGTAACCCAACGGTTGGTGGTGAACAGGCGGACCGGGAAGCCGGCCCGGTCCATGGCGATGGCGACGAAATGAGTCAACGCGTCGTTGTCGCCCTCCGGCTGCTTGTAGTCGGGGACGGCCGCCGGCTTCACCTTGGGCGGCATGCCTTTCGGCCTGAGGAAAGTATGGAAATGCCCGTGCTCGGGTCCGAATTTCTTGGCCCGGCCTTCCGGCGGATGGGCGTGGTAATAGTATTGGGCATGAGTGTCGTGATCGTAGACGTCGCCCGGCGGGTAGTGGTCCCACTCAAAGAACTCGCCGTGGCCGCGCAGCACCTCGCCGACGACATTGGCGTCGCTTTTCCGGAGCACGCGATAGCACTCGAGGATCTGGGCCCCGGCACCGGCCATCTTCCTTAATCGCGAAATCGGAATGGTCTCTAATCCAGTCATCGAGGCGCGGGTCTTTCACTCGTCGACGGGAATGCCGGCGTCCCATCTTATATTCAAGCGAGCGTGATGAAAATCAGCGTCGGGACGCAAAAAAACGCCGCGAGCGGTTGGCCGTCTCGCGGCGTCGCAATTCCACGCGATCGGAAGGAGTTACTTTTTCTTGGCCGCGCAGGGATTGCAGGGGTTCGAAGCCTTTTTCTTGGCGGCGCAGGGATTGCAGGGGTTGCAAGCCTTTTTCTTGGCCGCGCAGGGATTGCACGGCGAGCCGGCTTTCCCTTTGGCGGCGCAGGGATTGGCCGGCTTGCACTGGGCGAGCTCGATGATCTCCTGCGGCGAATCGGCCTTTGCCACCGCATCGGGCAGGACACTCATCGCGCCGGCGCCGGCAAGGGCCGCAACACCAATCGCGGTAATGGTTTTCTTCAACATTTTGCGTATCTCCTAGTTGGCGTTCTGGTTGGTTGTCAGTATTCGAGGAACCACCCGATACCTCTCAGGTCGTTGGCGATTCCTATCGTGCAGAGGCTCCGGCGTCATTTCACAACCACGTGATCCTGATATTTGATCCATCGGTGCACGGGACGGCGGTCGGTCAGAACTTCACCCGGTATTCCGATGGCACCAGCATGATGTGGTCCAACTCGGGCGCCACGCCGGCATGGCACTCGGCGCAGAATTTCATGCTCATTCCCTTGCCCTTGGTGATGCCGGCGACCTTACCGTCCGGCATGACCATGGTATAGCGCCAGTCTCCGGACTCCTTGTTGAAGCCCACCTTCATCTTTTCCATGATGAACAACGGGCCGACGGCGACCTTGCCGTCCGGCTGGACGACGAAACTGTCCTTCGCCAGCACGGAGCCGATCGGCATCTTTCCCGCCTTTTCGAACATCTTGTAGCGGTTGGCGCCCTTGCCGTTGGCGTAGTTGTTGACGTACCGGCTGCCGTGGGTTGCCGATTGATAGGGGCGGCTGCTGACCTTCAGCCAGGTCGTGTAGCTGACGACCTCTTTAAGGGCGGCCTTGCCATAGGCTTGCGTCATTTCCGGAAGCAGGCAGCCGTACACGGCCGTGGCTTCGGCGGCGTTGACCTCGGCCACCGCCGCCGCCCCGCACGGACTGCACGGGCCGCAAGCCGCCTTCGGAGCGCATGGGCCACAGGGCTTCTTGGCGGCGCAGGGGTTGCAGGCCTTCTTGGCGGCGCACGGGTTCTTGGCGGCGCACGGGTTGCAAGGCTTGCACGCCGCTTTCTTCGGCCGGCAGGGGTTGCAAGGATTACAGGGATGCTTGGCCCAGGCCACCTGAAGCCGCGGCACGAAGCATTTCTTCGATGTCGCGGCGCCACCCGCCGCGCACGGGTTGCAAGGATTGCAAACCTTCTTGGCGGCGCAGGGATTGGACGGCTTGCACTGGGCAAGCTGGATCAACTGGGGCTTCGGCTTGGCCATCGGCAACAGAGTGGAATTCTCCGTGCCAAAATTCGCGGCGACCCCGGTCGTCGCCACAGACACCACCCCGCCAACCGCAATTCCGGCGCCGACGAACGCCGGTATGACGGTGGTGGAAAGCAGCGATAATTTCATTGACCTCACGAAAAACCTCCTGTTCCCAATCGAGTACTGACCATTTTCGAATTGCGATTGTTGTAACCTCGTGATCCTGTCAGAACGCCCTTGCCGTCGCGAATCACACGTGTTCACAGAATCGTGAGATCGCGGTGGAAGGCATTTGCTGGGAGGTTATTCCTCGGCAAATTACGAATTTCCGAATTCACGTCATTGCGAGGCTGTCAGGTGCGAAAACCCGCGGTCCTTGGTCTGACAATCGGGGCCGCGTGGGTTCTCGGTTTTACGGCATGGGCAGGCGCGCCGGTGCCGGAAATCGTGGAGATTCCCGCGGGACCCTTTATCGCCGGCTCCGACCAACCCGAGCGGGAGGCCGCGTACCGGCTCGATGAGGCCGCCTATGGGCACAGCCGGACCCGGGAGGGAGGCTGGTACGAAGGTGAGCGTGCCCGCGAAACAATCGCCACCGGCGCATACCGGATCACCCGCGCGCCGATTACCAATGCCGAGTACCGGGCATTCGTCGCCGCCACCGGCCGGCCGGCGCCCGACGTCGACGCCCGAACCTGGGAATCCTATCGGCTCGTACATCCCTATGAACGCACCCGGCGCCATGCCTGGACGGATGGCGCGCCGCCCCACGGTCGGCGGGATCATCCCGTCGTGCTGGTATCCCACGATGACGTCGAAGCCTATGCCGCGTGGCTGAGCGGGCAGACGGGAAAAACCTGGCGGCTGCCGACGGAAATCGAATGGGAAAAGGCGGCGCGCGGAACCGATGGCCGTCGCTTTCCTTGGGGGGACAGCTACGATCCGCGACGGCTCAACAGTCACGACCTCGGGCCCTTCGACACCATGCCCGTCGGCAGCTTCCCGGAAGGCGCCAGCCCGTTCGGGCTCCTCGATGCCGCGGGACAGGTGTTCGAGTGGACGGCGACGCCGGCGGGTGCGGGCCGCTACCTGGTCAAGGGTGGATCCTGGGACGACAAGGGTTGCGGCGTCTGCCGGCTGGCGGCGCGGCATTCCCGGCCAGCGGACCTGAAGCATATTCTGATCGGCTTTCGGCTGGTCCTCACCGAGTGACGCGTAGTCGTGAAACCGTTGGATTTCGGCCGGTCTGTCCTAATCGGCTCAACCCGCGGTGACGACAAGCCGATAATCGGGCGTGGGATTGAGCGGGCACGAATATTCGTATTCGCCCGGCTTCAGCTCGACCGCGTAATCCTTGGTGTCACCCGTCTTGAGGCCGCCACCCGACACGCTGGTCTTGTTCAGCTTGTGCAGGGGATTGCGCCAGTCGTAGCCCTTGGATCGCAGCCAGAAGCCGAGCTCGTAGGGGACGTTCTTGTTGGTCACCCGGAACACGTACTTGCCCGGCTTCAACGTCATCACTTTGGCCTTGGCCAGCCGCTCGGCGCCGGTCTTGGCGTTGATGGCCTCGCAATCAGCCCCCGCGTTGCTCTTGAACCCATGGTCAACGGCCTCCGATTCGAGGAACTGACACGGCGTCTGGGTCAGATGGATGACGTTCCCCTGTTCCGCCCCGTGGGCCGAGCCGGCGGCGGACAGCGCGAACAGCGCGACGAGAGCGACCGACGACAGGGAACGGCCGGAACCGAAGCGGCCGGCGGCGCGATGACGGGGTTTTGGCGTGAAGCTCATGGCGAATCTCCGAATGCTTTCTTGTCTGCCGAGTTGATCGGGCCGGCGCTCGCGGACGGCGTCGCCGGCCACCTCGAAGATGGCGATAGGGGAGATCGCTTGCAATCCGCCATATTTCACAAGAGCGTGATCCTTAACGGGAAGCGTTGGCCTAGGCTTCCGCCTTGTGAAGCCCGAACAAGGGCTGCAAACGAACCCCGATGACGTTGCCGACGATCGCCGCGATTATCCAGGCCCAGCCGTGCAGGCTGGTCGACGCGACGCCGCTGAAAAAGGCGCCGATGTTGCAGCCGTAGGCGAGCCTGGCGCCATATCCCAGCAACAGGCCGCCGATCGCCGCCGCCAACAGCGACGGCAGGGGAATGCGGACGTTCGGCGCCACCTTGCCCGCCAGCGACGCGGCCATGAACGCGCCGCAGACGATTCCGATGTCCATCACCGACGTCACGTCCTCAAGCACCGGCCGGGCGAGCGCCGCCCGGGGAAACCCGCCAGCCCAAAAAACGCTGGTGGCCGGGTCCCAGCCAAGCGCCACCGCAGCCTTGGCGCCCCATAGCGTGAACGCCCAAGTGATCGACCACGGATGGCCGGCGACGAGTAGCGTCGCCCAATTCAGCAATGCCAGCAGGCCGGCGCCGAACAGCAACGGCCACGGGCCGCGCAGCAGCCGTTGCCATGTGAATCCGCCTGCCCACCACAACGGGCGCTTGTTGTCGGCACCGAATAGCCTGAGTCCCAGGTAGATGAGCCCGAGCGCGGCCAATTGCAGAAGGATCGCCGGTCCCCATCCCAGTCGATCTCCCAACGACATCTCGCCGATGCCGGGCAACCCCCGCCACCAATGGAGGTCGAGGCTTGCCCACAATCCGCCGGCGCAGAAAAACACCAGGACCAATGCCATGCGCAAGTTGCCGCCGCCGGCGGTGAACAGCGTGCCCGACCCACAGCCGCCGGCGAGCTGCATGCCGATGCCGAAAATCAAGGCGCCGAACGCCATCGACACGCTGACCGGCGCCACGGCGCCGGTGACGCCGTGGCCGAACACAGTCCCTTGCGCCAGGATCGGCGCGAACAGCAGCATCGCCGCCGCCAACATGATCAATTGGGCGCTGACGCCGGAGATGTCCTTGCCGAGGATCGCGCGCCGGTAGGCGCCCGTGAACCCGAACGCGGCGTGATAAAGCGTCACGCCCAGCCCGATGCCGATCGCGAACAGCAGCGCGAACCGGCCGCTGCTTCCGAGCAGATGCAGGAAAAACCCCACGGCCACCGCCAGCGCCGCCATGAAGTACGGGCGCTGGACGGGCGGGAGCGCGATGGCGGCCGTGGTCAAGGGCGTCCCTTATTTGGCCGCGTCGCCGACGATTTTCTCGACGATGATATCGAGTTCCTTGCCCATCGCGTCGAGTGCCGCGACCTTGTAGGCGCCGAAGACGTGGCTCGGCAGGCGATACGTCAGCCGCGCCTTGCCGTTCGGCTGCTCGGTGACGTAAAGGCGGAGCGGCGCCTCGATCCCGGCGGCTTCGCTGGCCTTCAGCATGCGCACCGCGAAATGCGGGTTGAAGATCATCAGCACCCGGTTGCCGGGGATGGTGACGCCGATGTTCTTGGCGCCGCAGGTGGCGCAGGCGTTGCCGACGATCCCCATCTTGTTGGCCGTGATGGCGGCCGTCAGCTTTTCGACGTAGGCGTCGAACGGCTGTCCGGTGTCGATGACCTTGGTGCCGGAATAGGGCGTCGGGTTCTCGGCCCTCGCCGGCATGGCGATTAACGCGACAACGAAACAGAGCAAAACCGGGCGCATGAAGATTTCTCCAACGGGTTGCGGAAACGGTAGCTCCGCGAAACATAACGGTTGGGCAATCGCCCGACAAATAACGGAGCCGTGAAGAACGGCGTCCTATGGCGCGAGCGTCAGCCTCGCCTTGCCGGCCGCGCCGTCGCGGCTGTAGGCGATGTCGACCGCCTCGCCCAGCCGGAACATGTGAATGGCGCTCGCCACGTCGCTGGCGCGTTGA
>JACPJY010000225.1 GCA_016187325.1 Rhodospirillales bacterium
ACAGGGGCTTAAGGATCGGCGCGCCCATCATAGCCGCGAGCCATGAGTCGTCAACCAAGCCCGCCCGCCGCCTGCCGGGTTGCTCCGATTGCCAGCCCATGCGCCGCCTGTTAAACAACCCCGCGCCCACCCGGCGGCCCGCATAAGGAACCATCCGTTGCTGAGACGCCTCTACGACTGGACCATGGGCCTCGCCGCCCATCGCCACGCCATCTGGGCGTTGGCCGGCGTGTCGTTCATCGAAAGCTCGGTGTTCCCGATCCCGCCGGATGTTCTCTTGATTCCGATGGTGCTTGCCGACCGGGCGCGCGCCTTCCGCATCGCTTTCGTCTGTACCGTCGCCTCGGTCCTGGGCGGGCTCTTGGGCTACGGCATCGGGCTTTTCCTCTACGAGGAGATCGGCAAGCCGGTGCTCGACTTCTACGGTTACAAAGCCCAGTTCACGGAGTTCCAGGCCACCTACAACGCCTGGGGCGCGTGGGCGGTGTTCATTGCCGGCGTCACGCCGTTCCCCTACAAGGTGATCACCATACTCTCGGGCGTCACCGGCCTCGACGTGATCATCTTCAGCGTCGCCTCCGTCGCCTCCCGAGGCTTGCGCTTCTACGTGGTGGCGTGGCTGCTGTGGCGGTTCGGCCCGCCGATCAAGGACTTCATCGAGCGCCGGCTGAAACTCCTGTTCTGGCTGTTTTGCGCCTTGCTGGCCGGCGGTTTCGTCCTCGTCAAATTCGTCGTCTAAGGCGACAATGGCGGCCATGAAACCGGAAGCCGCCCGCCTCGACCTTGCGCGCTGGGCACCGCTCGTCATCCTCGCCGCCAGCGTCGGCGCCCTCGGCCTCGCCTACGTGGCGGAAGGCGTTTACGGCATCGAGCCGTGCCAGCTCTGCCTGTGGCAGCGCGTCCCTTACGCGGTCGCCGGGCTGCTCGCCGTCGCGGCGCTTTTGGCGCCGACGCGCCGGTGGCGGGCGGCCGCTGTCGCCGGCTCGGGCGCCGCGTTCACGGTCGGAATGGGCATCGCCCTCTATCACGTCGGCGTCGAGCAGCACTGGTGGGCGTCGGCCGCCTGCGCCGCCGGCTCCGACAAGGTGCCGGCGACGGTGGCGGAGCTGCGCGCCATGCTCACCGCGCCACCGCCGAAGCCCTGCGACGCGCTCGACTGGACGCTGTTCGGGGTCTCGATGGCCACCTACAATGTGGCGGCGTCGGCGGCGCTCGCCGCCGGCTCTTTCTGGGCCGCCGAAAAGATCCGGAGGACGGCGTGAACAGGAAAAAAACAAAAAAGCCGAAAAAGCGCTTGAAGCCGAAGGCCGCCGCCAAGGGCGGACGCCGCGCACCGGGCCCCAAGCGGCTGCCCGGCGATCCGGATCGCGACCAGATGATCCGCCGCATGCTGCGCGTCAACCAGGCCGGCGAGTACGGCGCGGTGCGCATCTACGAGGGCCAGCTGGCGGTGCTCGGCGGTACCGAAAGCGCCCCGGTCATCCGCGACATGGCGGAGCAGGAGCGCCGCCACCTCGAAGCCTTCAACAAGCTGATCCCGGCGCACCGGGTGCGGCCGACGGCGCTGATGCCGCTGTGGCACCTGGCCGGCTTCGCGCTCGGCGCCGGCACCGCGCTGATGGGCGAGAAGGCGGCGATGGCGTGCACGGTCGCCGTCGAGGAGGTGATCGACGAGCACTACGCCGGCCAGGTGGCGGCACTGGAGAAGGCCGGCGACAAGGGCGACGAGGACCTGCGCGACGTGTTCGAGCAGTTCCGCCAGGAGGAAGTCGAGCACAAGCAGATCAGCCTCCGCCACGGCGCCCGCGAGGCACCCGGCTACGGGCCGCTGACGGCGCTGGTCAAGGCCGGCTCGCGGCTGGCCATCTGGCTGTCGACGCGGATCTAATTCCAGCCATCACGAATTCAGCCGGTACCCCCACCCGGCGCTGCGCGCCGACCTCCCCCGTCGAGGGGGAGGTGATTCGCCTCCCCCCTTGCGGGGGAGGCCGCGAGCGTAAGCGAGTGGGTGGGGGGTTCGGAAAAGCAGAAGGGCCGACGGCCCCCCGGAAAACCGGACCGGGGAGCATCGGCCCTAGGCCGCACCCGACGGCGACGACGACGTTACTTGCCGATCGGGATGCGCTTGGTCTTGGCGACCACTTCCTTGGCTTTCGGCAGGACGACCGTCAAGACTCCGTTCTTGAACTCGGCCTTGATCTTGCCCTCCTCGACGTCCTCGCCGAGGGCGAGCATGCGCTTGAACGAGCCGTAGGAGCGTTCCTTCACATAGTACTTCTTGTCTTCGTCCTTCTCCTCCTTCTCGGTCTTGCGCTCGCCGGCGATGGTCAGCATGCCGTCCGCGAACGTCACCTCGACGTCCTTCTCCTGCAGGCCGGGAAGCTCGGCCGTGACCTGGATTTCCTTCTCCGTCTCGCTGACATCGACGCGAGGGGCGACTACTGCGGCCCGGCCGCCGTTGCCGCTGGCTAGCGCCGGCATCTCGAAGTCCGGCCAGAAGTCCTCGAACAGCCGGTTCATCTCCATCTGCATGGCATGGAACGGATCGAGCCGGCGATTGTCGCTCGGCAGGTTCTTGCGCGTTCCGGGAATAAGGTCTCTGAACAACATGTTCACCTCCATGATCCAGACGATGAAATCGACGGGCGCGGACGCTTGGAAAGGCGGTGCCGCGCCCTTGGCGGACTCGCCGGGGCCCTCTTCGGAGGCATCCCCTACCGCCAACTTTGATGTAGCCCGCCCAGACCCCCTGTCAAGGGGCGCAAGCCGTTGATCGATAAATGGAATTATTAAAACCCGAACGGCCGCAATCAGGGCTTTTTGCGACCTCGCCCGAAACCGGAAACGAGACTCGTGATGACGCCGCGGAGTGTGCGCACCTCCTGCTCGGTGAGGCCGGCGCGCTGCAACATGTTGCGCAGGTTGCGCACCATCACCGGCTGCTTCTCCTTGACGCGCAGGAAGCCCGACGCGTCGAGCTCGCGCTCCAGGTGCTCGAATAGGCCCAATAGCTCTGCCTTATTTGCCGGCCGAGTTTCCTTGGGTATCCTTAGCTCGCTCGCTGGCGCGTCCGCGGCGGCCATGAACCACTCGTAGCCGACCACGAACACCGCCTGCGCCAGATTCAGCGATCGGAACGCCGGGTTCAGCGGTGCCACGATGCAGGCGTCGGCCAAGGCGAGGTCATCGTTCTTGAGGCCCTTTGCCTCCTTGCCGAACAGCACGCCGGCGCGCCCGCCGGTCGCCGCGAAGGCGCGGACCTCGGCCGCCCCCTGGCGCGGCGTGACGAAGCGCTTGGTCATGTCGCGGTCGCGGGCCGTGGTGGCGAACACCAACGCCAAGTCGGCGACCGCGTCGGCGGCGGAATCGAACAGCGTTGCGCCGGCGATCACCGAATCCGCGCCGGCGGCGGCGCTCGCCGCCGCCTCACTCGGCCAGCCGTCGCGGGGCCTCACCAGGCGCAACTCGGTGAGCCCGCAGTCGAACATGGCGCGCGCCGCCATGCCGATGTTCTCGCCTAGCTGCGGCTCGACCAGCACAACCACCGGGCCGATGCCGGCCACCATCGGCTTGGTCTTGTCGGTGCCGGCCATCGGGATCAGCGGCCCTCGCGGGCGCCGTCCCGGTGTAGCTTGTAGATGATGGAGTCGCGGAGCGCGTTGTAGGAGGCGTCGATGATGTTGGTCGAGACGCCGACCGTCGACCAGTGCTCGCCCTTGTCGTCGGCGGACTCGATCATGACGCGGGTGACGGCGCGGGTGCCGTCGCCGGGGGTGAGGATGCGCACCTTGTAGTCGACCAGCCTGAGGTCCGCGAGCTCCGG
>JACPJY010000226.1 GCA_016187325.1 Rhodospirillales bacterium
CATCGTTCGACTGCCGAAGATGGATGCGTGGGTCAAGCCCGCGCATGACGGCAGATTGGAGGCCAGCGCCTCGCCAAGTCATTCGTCACCCGCGGGCGTGACCCGCGGGTCCATCCTTGCCGTCACCCCCGCGCGCCCTCCCGTCACCCGCGGGCGTGACCCGCGGGTCCATCTTTCACGTCAACGTCTCGTAAAGATCGCGCCAATCGGGGTTCGCGTCGCGGATCAAGTCGATCTTCCAGGCCCGCGGCCAATGCTTGATCAGCTTCTCCCGCTGAATCGCCCGCTCGATTTCATCATGGCGCTCGGCGTAGACCAGACGCTTGAGGCCGTACTTCTTGGTGAATCCTTGTACGTGTCCCTCACGATGTTCCCACGCGCGACGCGCCAGATCGGCCGTCACCCCGACGTAGAGCGTGCCTCGTGGCTTGTTGGTCATGATGTAGACCCAGCCGCCGGCCATCACGTCGGCTCCCGAAAATGGATGCGCGGGTCAAGCCCGCGCATGACGGCGCGACACACGCCCTAATTCTTCGCCTTTGCCCGACGGGCCGCCTTCGGCGTCGCCGTCTGCCGGCATTGGGCGTCGACCACCGCCACCGCGCTCATGTTGACGATGCCGCGCGCCGACACCGACGGCGTCAGGATATGCGCCGGCAACGCGGTGCCCAGCAGCACCGGCCCCACCTGCAGCCCGGAGCCGAGCGTCTTCAAGAGGTTGAAGGCGCCGTTGGCGGCGTCGAGATTGGGCATGATCAGCAGGTTGGCGGAGCCGGCGAGCCGCGCGTTGGGGAACACGCGCTTGCGGATCTCCTCGCTGATCGCCGCGTCGCCCTGCATCTCGCCTTCGACCTCGAGGTCGGGCGCGCGGCGGCGCAGGATGCTGACGGCGCGGCGCATCTTCTCGGCCGACGGCGTATCGGCGCTGCCGAAATTCGAGTGCGACACCATCGCCACCTTCGGCGTCTCGCCGAAGCGGCGGATGGCCGCGGCGGCGAGCACCGTCATCTCGACCAGCTCCTCGGCGGTCGGCTCGTAGGTCACCTGGGTGTCGCAGATGAAGAAGGTGCCGCCGGGCAGGATCAGGGTCGACAGCGCCGACACGTCGAGCACGCCCTTCGCCTTGCCGATGATGTCGATGATGGGACCGAGGTGGCTCTGGTAATGGCCGAAGGTGCCGCAGATCATGGCGTCCGCCTCGCCGCGCTTCAGCATCATCGCCGCGATCACCGTGGTGTTGGTGCGGATGACGGTGCGCGCCGCGTCGGGCGACACGCCCTTGCGCTCCATCAGCGCGTGGTAGCCGCGCCAGTATTCGTCGTAGCGCGGGTCGCTCTCGGGGTTGGTGACGTCGAAATGCTCGCCCGCCTTCAGCCTGAGGCCCAGCTTTGCCATCCGCGCCGCGATCACGTCGGGCCGGCCGATCAGGATCGGCCGCGCCAGGCCGTCGTCGACCAGCACCTGCACGGCGCGCAGCACGCGCTCGTCCTCGCCCTCGGCGAGCACCAGGCGCTTCGGGTCCTGGCGGGCGCGGTCGAAGATCGGCTTCATCAGCAGGCCGGAGCGGAACACGAACCGCGACAGCCGGTCGCGGTAGGCGTCGAAGTCGGCGATCGGGCGGGTGGCGACGCCCGAGTCCATCGCCGCCTTGGCCACCGCCGGCGCGATCTCGACGATCAGGCGCAGATCGAACGGCTTCGGGATCAGGTAGTCGGGCCCGAACCGCAGCTCGGCGCCGCCGTAGGCCTGCGCCACCACCTCGGAGCTCTCGGCCATCGCCAGGCCGGCGAGCGCCTTGACGGCGGCCAGCTTCATCTCCTCGTTGATGGTGGTGGCGCCGACGTCGAGGGTGCCGCGGAAGATGAACGGGAAACAGAGGACGTTGTTGACCTGGTTGGGGTAGTCCGAGCGCCCCGTCGCGATGACCGCGTCGGGCTTGGCGGAGCGCGCCTCGTCGGGGGTGATCTCGGGAACCGGATTGGCGAGCGCCAGGATCAAGGGCTTGGCCGCCATCCGCTTGACCATCGCCGGCTTCAGGATGCCGGGCGCCGATAATCCCAAGAAGACGTCGGCGCCGTCGATCACCTGGTCGAGGGTACGCGCTTTGGTGTGCTTGGCGTAGACCGCCTTTTCCGGGTTCATCTCCTCCTTGCGGCCTTCGTAGACGACGCCGAGCCGGTCGACGAGGGTGATGTTCTCGCGCTTGACGCCCATCTCGACGAACAGGTTCAGACACGCGATGCCGGCGGCACCGCCGCCGGTCGACACCAGCTTGAC
>JACPJY010000194.1 GCA_016187325.1 Rhodospirillales bacterium
ACCCGCACCCCGCGGAGCGTTTCCGCGAAATCTTCAAGGATAGCGGCTATACCCACATCCTGGTGCACTCGACCGTGCCCACCATGCGGGGCGTCATCGACACGGAGCTGCCCGCAGGGTCTTCCCACCTGCTCGAGCGGGATAGCAAGGGTGGCTGGACGGTCGTCCGATCCTGGAAGGTACGCTAGGGCCTAGGCGCCGTCGGCGCCAGCCGAGAAGGTCTTCAGCTTGTTGCAATAAATGACGTTGGCGAGCGCCATTTCGGAGCGCGACTCCTGGCGGCCGTGCAGGATGTTCCATACCATCTTGAACGGCCGCGTCGGGCGGCGCAGCCACGACGTGCCGTAGAACAATGCCGTCCCGATCCAGCGCAACGCCTTCAGCATTCGGTCCGGGATGTGCTCGCTGTAGGACACCGTGCGCGAGGTGTCGGAATACGAACGCAGGCTGTCGTAATAGGCGTCGTCGAGCCTCAGGCGGCCGGTCTTGGATATCTGTTCGAACAATTCTGACCCCGGATAAGGCGAAAACGCCCAGATGGCGAGATCGTACGCGCCGGCCATCGCCATCCGCACGATGAACCAGTAGCTCTGGAAAATCTCCTTCAGCGTCTCGCCGGGGAATCCGAAGATGATGTTGCATTTGACGTACATGTCCCGGCGATTGGAGCTGGCGATCGAAGCAATGACGGCGTCGGTCTTGATCCGTTTCTTAATCCTGTCCAGCACCGTCGGCGAGCCGCTCTCCGGCGAGTACGAAAGGTTGCGGCAGCCGGAGCGGTGGAGCCACTCGGCCACCTCGTCGTCGATCGCCTCGGAACGGGTGCCGCTCGGCAGCTGCCAGGTGAACGTCATGCCGCGCCGCTCGATCTTTCTGCAGAAATCGACGATCCACGATTTCTTGATGATCGCCGTGAGATCGTAGAAGTCGAAGTTCTCGGCCCCATAGACGTTCTGGTAATGCTGCATCTCGTCGAGGAGCAGGTCCGGATCGCGGGCGATCCAGCGCGTCGTCCACATCAACGGGTTGGAACAGAACGTGCACCGATAGGGACAGCCGCGGCTCGCCATCAGCGGCATCGATCGGCCGCGGTTGACGCCGAAGCCCATGCCGCGTTCGAGGTAGTTCTCGATCGGCAGCAAGTCCCACGCCGGCCATGGAATGTCATCGATGTCGCGCTTGCGGGCGCGCCGTTCGTTGACCACCGCTCTGCCGTCCCTGCCCTTGAAGGCGATGCCCTGGATGGCGGCCGGATCGAAGCCCGCGGAAACGAGCGCGCGGGCGACGGCCAGCGTCGTCTCCTCGCCTTCGCCGAGGACCCCGATGTCGATCGCGCTTTCCCCGAGGCTCCGTTCCGGCACCGCGGTGACGTGCTCGCCGCCGGCCATGATCACCGCCTTCGGGAAGCGGCGGCGGACCAGGCCGGCGAGGTCGCGGCAGAATGGCCATTCGAAGGAAAATCCGACCGAAATGCCGATGACGTCGGCGCCGTCGGGAATTCGCTCCACCGTTTCCTTCGGCGAAAGGCCGTAGAGATAGCAGTCGTTGCGAGTCTCATGCCGCGTATCCAGCGATTCGCCGAGCGCGTCGATGACGCTGACATCAACCCCCTCGTGCTTGAGCGTGCCGGCCACATAGGCGAGCCCGAGCGGTGGCGTGAACATGGTCGTCTGGTTGTGGGCGGGGACGACGATGGACGGCTTGATCAGGCAGATTTTCATGGCGATTCCCGGCCGGTGGCGGCCAAAGCGGCGATTATTATATAGGCAAGGTTGCGGGCAAGACCATGATTTGCTTGCGCTTGCGGGCCGCCGGCGGGGCCTTTTCCGGCCCGTCGACGGCTGTTTCACGCCTTCGGGTCGATCGCCTTGATCAGCGCCGAGTGGTCGAGCGCGCCCAAGCCGGCGGCAATCAGCTTGTCGTAGAGGCTCATGCACAACGCCGTCGCCGGCATCTCGAAGCCGAGCTCATGGGCCAGCTCCAGCGCCTGGCTCAGGTCCTTGCGCTGGGTCGTCGACTTGCCGCCCGGCTTGAAGGCGCCATCGATCATGCGCTGGCCGTGCACTTCGAGGATGCGGCTGTCGGCGAAGCCGCCCTTCAGCGCCTGGTGCACCTTGGCCGGGTCGGCGCCGGCCTTGCGGGCCAGCGTCAGGGCTTCGGCGACGGCGCCGATGTTGAGGCCGACAATCACCTGGTTGGCGGCCTTCGCCACCTGGCCGGTGCCGACCCCACCGACGTGGGTGGTTTTGCCCAGCACGTCGAAGATCGGCATCGCGCGCTGCATCGCCTTGTCGCTGCCGCCGGCCATGATCGTCAACGTGCCGGCCTCGGCGCCGATGGTGCCGCCGGATACCGGCGCGTCGACATAGTCACCACCGGCCGCCGCGACCGCGGCGGCGAACACGCGCGTCGCCGTCACCTTGGTGGTGCCCATGTCGATGACCAATGTGCCGGGACGCAAGTCGCTGACGACTCCGTTCGGGCCCGTCAGCACGTTTTCGACCGCCGGCGTGTCCGAAAGCATCATGATGATAATCTTGGCCCTGCCTGCAACCGCGGCAGGGGTCTTGGCCGCTGTCATGCCCTCGGCCTTGAGCTCCATGATGACGCCTTGCGAGCGGTTGTGGATGACCAGCGAGGCGCCGGCCTTCTTCAGGTTCCTGGCCATCGGCTTGCCCATCAGGCCGAGGCCGATGAATCCGATCGTCTGTCCGTTGAGTTTGCCCATGGCTTGTCTCCCTGGTCGCACCGGGTGGCTGGACGACATAAAGCGTGCCTTTGCCGGCGCGTCAATTGCCGCGGTCGAGGAAACCGCGGGTCTCGGCAATGGCGTCCTTGAGGCCCAGCCGCTTCACCGGCACGCCCTCCGGGAACGCGCCCAGCAATCGCGTCGGCAAGGCGCGGTCGAGCATCACGAACACGCCCACGTCGTCGGCACGGCGCACCAGCCGCCCGAACGCCTGCTTGAGCCGGAACCGGGTCAGCATCTCGTCGTAGGCGCGGCCGCCGAAAGCGCGCTTGCGGGCGCGGTGCAGGATGTCGGGCCGCGGCCATGGCACCCGGTCGAATACGATCAGGCGTAGCGAACGCCCGGGCACGTCGATGCCGTCGCGCACCGCGTCGGTGCCGAGCAGGCATGAGTTTTCCTCGGCGCGGAAGATGTCGACCAGCGTGCCGGTGTCGAGCACGTCGACGTGCTGCGCGAGCAGCATCAGCCCGGCATCGTCTAGCGGCCCGGCGATACGCTGGTGCACGGCCTTGAGCCGCGAGATCGCCGTGAACAGGCCGAGCGCGCCGCCGCCCGCCGCCAGGAACATCTCGCGATAGGCGGCGGCCACTTGGTCGGCATCGTCGCGATCGACGTCGCCGACCACGAACACCCGCGTCAGCGCCGCGTAGTCGAACGGCGACGGCTCGGCCACCCGCACCGCCGGCGCCGGCAGGTGCTGGGCGCCGGTGCGGCGCAGCGCCGCCTGCCAGTCGGCCTCGGCGTCGCCGCTCGAGTCGCGCAAGCTGGCCGACGTCACCAGCACGCCGTGGGCGGGCTTGATCACCGTCTCGGCGAACGGGACCGTCGGGTCGACCCGGTGGCGGTGCAACCCAACGTCGACGTCGCGGCCGTCGAAGCGCTCGACCCCGAACCAGTCGACGAACTCGGGCGGCGTGTCCTCGACCAGCGCCTTCAGCATCTGCCGCCAGGCAGCGGCGTGCTGGCGGCCGCGGCGCTCGAGGCCGCGGGCCACTGCCTCGATGCGGTTGCGGGTGTTGGTGTCGAGCGCGTCGGCCTCGGTATCGAGCAGCGCCAGCAGGAACCCTTGCAGGCGGGCCAGCGGCTCGGCCAGTTGGGCGAGGGCGTCGTCGAGGCCGGCCGCCGCCTCCAGCAGTCCCGGCACCGTCGGCCGGGTCTCGGCCTCCAGGCTGTAGGGGGATTGCTGGTCCGGGTCGCGGGCATAGACCTGCTGGCGGGCGCGGGCGAAGAACGCCTCCGCCGCGCCGACCGGCGCGCCGCCGCCGAGGCGTTGGCCCCAGCCGGCGCCGGGCAGCGCGCGCGCCGCCCGCAAGGCATCGTCGAGGGCCGCCGTTGCTGCCTTGTCGCCGGCGATCAGGTCGCCGATGCGCGCCTTCAGACCGCGCGAGCGCGAGCGGCTGCCCTCCTCGGCGCCGATCAGCCAACGCCGGAGCTCGGCCGTCTCGCGCGCCGTCAGATGCGCCGAAAACGCGGCGTCGGCGGCGTCGAACAGATGGTGGCCCTCGTCGAACACGTAGCGCGTCGGCAGCCGGCCTTCCTCGCCCTCGGCGCCGCCGCCGAGCGCCGCCTGGATCATCACCAGCGCGTGGTTGGCGACCACCACGTCGGCGCCGCGGGCGCGGCGTACGGTGTGCTCGATGAAGCATTTGCGGTAGTGCTCGCACGCCGAATAGATGCATTCGCCGCGGGTGTCGGTGAGATCCGTGGTCAGGCCGCGGCCCAGAAGGTCGGCGAGCCAGGCCGGGAAATCGCCGCCGACCATGTCGCCGTCGCGGGTGGCGAGCGCCCAGCGCGCCATCAGCCCCAACGCGACCACGGCCGCCGTCCGCTGGCCGCCGCGGCCGCCGCCCAGTCGCTTCAACGCTTCCTCGAAGTTCAGCAGGCAGAAATAGTTCTCGCGGCCTTTGCGGATGACCACGTGCCGCGCCTTGTCGGCCGGGTCGGGATGCAGCCGGTCGAGCTCGCCGTCGAGTTGCCGCTGCAGGTTGCGGGTGAAGGTACTGATCCACACCGGGCCGCCGTTGGCCTCCGCCCACAGGCTGGCCGGCGCGATGTAACCGAGCGTCTTGCCGACGCCGGTGCCGGCCTCGGCGATCACCAGCCTCGGCTCGCCGGCGCGGTCGCGGGGCTGGAAGACGGCTGCCGTGGCCGATGCATAGCGTGCCTGCTCGGGGCGCTCCTCGGCGGCGCCGCCGAGCAGCTCGGCCAGCCGCGCTCGCGCCGCCGCCGGGTCCACCGGCGCGTTGCCGGGCGGCCCCTCCGGTGGGCGCTCCTGCCAATCGTCGAGGCGGCGCCAGACGCGGAGATCACCGCCGGCGCGCGCCGATGCGGGCCCGAGCGCCGCCAGCACCGCCGGCGCCCACGGCCAGCCGCCGCGGTCCATGGCGTGCGCGATCGCCGCCGCGGAATCGTCGGCGCCGTCGGCGAGCTCGGCCAGCAGCGCGCCCGCCGCCGCGATCAGGCATCCGGCCTCGCTTTCAAGCGAAGCCGGCAGCTTGAGGCCGAGCGCCTGGGCGAGGCCGCGCGGCGTCGGCAGCGCGAATCGCGCCGGCCGCACGAAGGCGTAGAGCTCGAGCACGTCGAAGGCGGCGAACGGCGGTACCCGCAACCGCGCCGCCTGGGTCCGCGCGTGGCATACCACGGGACGCGCCTTGTCCTGCAGGCGCTCGGCCGCTTCGGCGAGGGGCAATATCTCGACCTCGCCGGTCGGATTCAGCCATGCCGCCTGACGGACGCCAGCGACCAGGACCGGGGCTTGCGGCAACGCCAGGCGTTGCGGGAGGGAATCGACGTTCATATCTTAAATTATAGAGGCGGCTCGCCGATAGGACGACAACGGCCGCAATGCGATGTGGTTCCTAGTGAAGAATTGGCGCGATTTTGCTATAGTATCTCATTGAATCAGGTGATGGAGGGATCGATGAAAACGAACCC
>JACPJY010000195.1 GCA_016187325.1 Rhodospirillales bacterium
GACGTCGAGGAACCCTTCGGCCCCGGCGCCGCCGGCCTTGTTGATGACGACCATCGATACCGGCATCAGATTGTGCTTCTGGACGATGCCCTGTGTCATGCGTGCCATCTGGTCGGCGCCGCCGCCGGTGCCGGCGGGAATGATGAACTCGACGTTTTTGGTCGGCTTCCATTCGGCCGCCGGAACGGCGGTCGAAATGCCGGCCGCGAAGGTGAACCCCGCTACGGCCGCTAGGGCCGTGCGCTGCAACGTTTGGCGTGACATGTTTCCTCCATAGGTGAACGCGTTCGCAGATTATTTTTCGCCCCTCGAAAAAGCCGTGGGCGTCGTAATATAAGTAATCGACGGGTTAAGAGAATTTGAGGTTTCTTGTGGCCAGACGGCCGACAGCCTTAAGTTCTCTTGATGTTGCCCCCCCTTGTTATTGACCGAAGCGCCTGTGTTTGATCGAGGTTTTCGGCGGGGCGGATTATACAGATGCGCTAGGTCGTAGGCAATAATCGAATTTTAACTTTTGTGATTTTGCAAAAACCGATAGATCGGTTTTTCGCCCTCGCTCCCGTCGCCGTCAGCCGTCGACCACCAAAGTAACCTCGGTTTCGAAAGTCGGGCGTTTGGTTTCGGTCGTCGGCGTCAGCACCATCGACACCCGCGCCTGCTCGGCCGCGGAAAGCCGGCGGAACAGGAAATCCGACGCGTTTTGCGGGAAGCCGGTGCGGTAGAGCTGGCTGGTCAACACCTCGCGCCCGCCCTTCAGCACTTTGACGTGGATATGCGGGGTGCGGCCCGTGTACGGGACCGGCACGATAGTGCGGAAGCGGAACCGGCCTTCGGCGTCGGCGATCGCGTGACCGAAGCCTTGGAACCCAGAGTCGCGGCGGCCGCCGTACGAACCGGACTCCAAATAGACGCCGTTGACGTCGCATTGCCAGATCTCGACCCGGGCACCGGCGATCGGCTGCCCCTTTCCGTCAAGCACGGTGCCAGCGAGGCTTAGGATATCGCCGCCGGCCTCGCGCACCGCGCCCTCGATCTTTACCAGGTCGCTGTCGATGTCGGCCGGCAGGCGGCTGGGATAGAACGGGCCGTCGCCTGTCGTCGGCGTCGGTGCCAGCGCACGCGTTGCCGCCGGCAGCAACAGGCACGGCGCAGCCAGGATCAGGGCGCGGCGGGTGAGCGTGAACTTTCGCCCGTACGTCGGGCCGCGCCGGCGGTCAGTGGCGGGCATAGACGGAATGCTCACCGTCGCCGAACAGGATCACCCGGTATGCCTCCTTACGGCCGCCGTCCTCCATGCCGGGCGAGCCGGCGGGCATGCCGGGCACGGCGAGGCCGCGGGCCCGCGGACGCTCGGCCAGCAGCCGCCGGATATCGGCGGCCAGCACATGGCCTTCGACGACATAGCCGCCGACTTCGGCGGTGTGGCAGGACTGCAAGGAATCCGGCACACCGAGGCGGGCTTTCACCGGCGTCAGGTCGTCGCGCTCCTTGACCGCGACGGTGAATCCGTTGGCGCGCATGTGGTCGACCCAGCCGCCGCAGCAGCCGCACGACGGCGACTTGTAGACCATGACGTCGGCCTCGGCCGTGGAAGCCGGAAAAAGCAACCAACCCGCGGTGGCAAGCGCCGCAACGGCGACGCCGCCGGCGACGACCGTTCGTCGAGCGAATTGCATCGTTCGCCTCCTGAAAAACGCCCGCTACCGGCGCAGGCCAAGACATTTTCGGCCAAAACCGCCGGCCTATCAATGACCCCGGTCAAGCTCGTATCAGGCGACGGCCGGCCAGTCTCGAAACCGGGAGAGTGCCGTCAATTCATTGAAATTATTATATTTATTCGTTTCTCACGACCGCTACGCGGCCGTCGATCCCGGCCGCCCGGAGCGGCCAAATCCTTGCTGCGCGGCGGATCGGAATTTCCTATCCTTACGAGTTC
This sequence comes from Rhodospirillales bacterium, assembly GCA_016187325.1. Lineage (GTDB taxonomy): Bacteria > Pseudomonadota > Alphaproteobacteria > Rhodospirillales > Casp-alpha2 > JACPJY01. Next base: position 1,937 of record JACPJY010000195.1, read on the forward strand.
CCGGCAACGGCCGGTTGAATCGAACCCAGGACAGGAGTGAAGCGTGCGCGGAACATTTGCCATCGGCTTGGCGTTGTCGGCTTTTCTCGTGATGTCGCAAATCGGGTTTTCTCCGGCGGTGGCAGCCGACGGGCTCAAGGTGGTCTCGGACCAGACGGCGACCGGATTCAAGTTTCCCGAATCGGTGGCCTACGACGCCGAAGCAAAAGTTCTTTACGTAAGCGAGTTCGGTTCCGAGCTGAAGCCGGCCGAGAAGGACGGCAAGGGCAGGATCAGCAAGGTGTCGTTGAGCGGTAAAATCCTGGAATCGGCGTTTCTCCCGGCGCCGGGCCAGATCCTCAACAAGCCCAAGGGCATCTGGGTCAAGGGCAACCGCCTGTGGGTCACCGACATCGACGTGGTATGGTCCTTCGACGCCAAGACCAGGAAAGGCAGGAGCGTGGCGCTGCCCGGGATACAGTTCGCCAACGACCCGACGATCGTCGGAAACGCCCTTTACGTCAGCGACAATCGCGCCGATCAGCTGTTCCGCGTCGAACCGGCGGACTTCCTGAACATGCAGGGCGAACCGAAAGTCACCCGCGTGTTCGTCGGCAAGTCGATCAATCCCAACGGCCTCTACCCCGCTCATGACGGCTCGCTGCTGATCGTCGGCTTCAAATCGCCGCAAGAGCCGCGCGGCATCTACGTCATGGCGACGGCCGGCGGCGACCCGAAGCCGTTGTCAGCGGGCCTGGGGCGGCTGGACGGGGTGTATCAGATGAACAACGGCACCTTGCTGGTCACCGATTGGAACTCCGGATCGCTCGCCAGCTGGACCACCAAGAAAGGCCTGCAGCCGTTGGCGACTGGGTTTAAGGGGCCGGCCGATTTCGCCGTCATCCCCAACGACAAGGGGCTGATGGTGGTCGTACCCGACCTGGTCAAGAGCGAATTGCGGATGATCCAACTCGCACAGTAACGCGACTAATAGGCGGTCGCCGGACCCGATTTCGGGCGGGCGGTACGGACGACCGACAGCACCCGCTGCGCGCCGGCCGCCAGCAGCCGGGCGTCGGAGGCGATGGTGACGAACCGGAAGCCTTTGTCGATCATCTTCAGCGCGTATTCCGGGGTCAGATTGTGGACCCCGGCCGCGATCTTTTTTTCACGGCATTTGCGGACGACCAGCTCGATGGCCTCGAGGACCGGCCCGTCTTCATTATCGAACTTCGGCTCGCAGCCAAGCGCCAACGACAGGTCTGCGGGGCCGATGTAGACGGCGCCAAGTCCGTCGACGGAGAGAATTTCGTCGAGATTGTCCAGTCCCTGGCGGGTCTCGATCATGGCGAAGGGCACGATCGTCTTGTTGGCGTGCTTGGCATAGTCCGAACCGGCGTAGAGCAGCGCGCGGATCGGCCCGAACGACCGCTGGCCCGCCGGCGGGTATCGGCAGCACGACACTAGGAGCTCGGCGTCCCGTCGCGTGTTCACCATCGGGCAGATCACGCCATAGGCGCCTGCATCCAGCATCTTCATGATGATCCCCGGATCCAGCCATGGCACTCGCACGATTGGCGTCACGGCGGTGGTCGAGATCGCCGTCAGCATGTTGACAGCCGCCTGATAATCGACGACGCCGTGTTGCATGTCCACGGTCAACGAATCCCAGCCCTGGTGAGCCATGGTTTCGGCCGAAAACGCGCTGGGAATGGCGAGCCAGCCGTTGACGACGGCATCTCCGGCCTGCCAACGCTTCAGCATCGCGTTCTCTCTCATGGCATCAATCCCTCACAAGTCGTGTGGAGCGACACGCGGCCGGGCCAGCCAGGAGTTTATCAGTACGATGGCCAGGATAGCGGCGCCGATGGCATCGGTGACCAAGCCCGGCTTGATCATCAGAATCGCCCCGGCAAACAGTAGCACGCGTTCCCACGTTTGCACGGGTTTCAGGAAATAACCGTGCAGCGCCCCGGCAAGGGCGATGACGCCGATGCAGGCGGTGACGAACGAGCTCAGGATCACCGGCCATTCGCCGATCATCAGCAGAGAGTTTTCGAAAATGAACATGAACGGCACGATGAATCCTGCCGCACCGGTGCGCACCGCCGCCCACCCCGCTTCCCAGATGTTGGCTTGCGCCAGCCCCGCCGCCGCGTAGACCGCCAGCGCCACCGGCGGCGTGATTGCCGACAGGATGGCGAAGTAGAACGCGAACATGTGCGCCGCCGGCGGGATGACGCCGAGCTTGATGATCGCCGGCACCAGCAGCGACACCATGACGATATAGGCCGGCGTCGTTGGCATGCCCATGCCCAGCACGATGCCCGCCAGCATGGTCAGCACTAACGCCAGGACGAGGCTGTCCTCCGACAGCTTGAGCACGACGGAGGTAAACGTGATGCCGGTGCCGGTCAATGCGATGGTGCCGACGACGATTCCGGCGCAGGCGCAGGCGGCGGCGACGGGAATAGCGTTTTTAGCCCCGTCCTCAAGCGCACCCCACACCGTTCGCCAAGTGATTCCGGCGCGGGTATTGGCGCGCATCATCGCGATCGGCACGCAGGTGAGCGTCGCCACCACGGCGCACAACGGCGCGCTATAGCCGTTAAGCAGCCCGACCAGCAGGATGAGGATGGGAATGAACAGATGCCCGCGCTCGCGCATTACCCGGCCAAGCCGTGGTACCTCGTGGCTCGGCAGGCCCTCGAGGCCGGAGCGCTTGGCCTCGAAGTGCACCGCGAAGAACACTGCCACGTAATAGAGCACCGCCGGAATCAGCGCCCACATCGTCACCTGCAGATAGCTTACGCCGAGGAACTCGGCCATCACGAAGGCTGCGGCACCCATTACCGGCGGCATGATCTGGCCGCCGGTGGAGGCGACGGATTCGACGGCGGCGGCGAACGCCTTGCGGAACCCGGTGCGCTTCATCAAGGGAATCGTGATGGGGCCGTCGACCAGCACGTTTGCCACGGCGCTGCCGGAGATGGTACCGAACAGGCTCGAGCTGACGACGGCAACCTTGCCTGGCCCGCCCGCCGTCCGCCCGGTCAGGGCGAGCGCGAAGTCCATGAACAGCTGTCCGGTGCCGGTGCGTTCCATGAAGCTGCCAAACAACACGAAAGCGATGACGTAGGTGGCCGAGGCGGACAGCGTCAGGCCGAAGACCCCTTCGGTCGTAAGGTACAAGGTTTCGATCATCGCCCCCGGGCGGGCGTCGGCGATGAACAAGCCGTAGACGACGAATAGCACCGCCGTCACCGGAAGCGCCGGCCCGATGATGCGGCGCGTGGCTTCGAGAACGAGGAGCGTGAAAATTACGCCTAGAACCAGTTCCTGGGGCAGCGGATCGTCGACGAACACGAACCGCTGCAGCAGGCGGTCATGGTTTGCCCACAAATAGGCGATCGTCGCCGCCGACAGCGCGACGAAAAGATGGTCCATGATGCCGGGAAGCGCGCCCTGGCGGCGCTGGAACCCGGGAAAGATCAGGAAGATCAGGGTGAGGGCGAACAGCAGGTGCGTGCCGCGGAAGAACATCGCTTGCGGCGTGCCGACAAACGGGATCGCGAGGTGGTAGACTGACATCGCCACCGCGACCACGCCGATCAGCCCTGTGACCAGCCGCGGATAGGCGGGGGGCGTGACGAAGACGTTGAGTGCCATCGGACCCTGGGATGCGAGGAACCGGGGCGCGCCCTAAATGGGACGCGCCCTGGCGCCGGTTACATCACTTTCGCTTCTTTATAGGCCTTCAACGCTCCCGGATGGAACGGGATGCCGAGATCGGTGGCCATGTCCTTGGCGGTCAGGCCCTTGACCGCGGCAACCACCAGGCCGAGGTCGTTAACGTTTTCGATCAACGCCTTGGTGACCTGATAGACCTTGTCCGCAGGCAAGCTGCAGTTGGCGATCAGGTGGGTCCAGGTGCCGATGGTCTGGATGTCCTTGTCGTTCTTCGCGTAGCTGCCGGCCTTGATGATCCGCTTATCGTAACCCGAGTTGATCTTCTGCAATGCCTTCAGTTTTTCGTCCGGCACCTCGAGCACCCGGACTTCGCGGGCCGTCGCGAGATCCTGGACCGATGAGGCGGGGATCGTGGTGATCAAAGTGAATACCTGTGCGTGGCCGTCTTTCAGCTGCGCCACCGAATCGGCATAGGAGCCGAAGTTGACCTTCTTCATCTTATCGTAGGAAAGGCCGTAGACCTCCAGCACATGGCGGGTCATCTGCTCGCCGGTGTTGCCCTTCTGCTGCGTGGTCAGCGCCTTGCCCTTGGCGTCCGCCACTGTCTTGATGCCAGCATCGGCGAGCGCGACGAAGTGGAAATACTGGAAATACAGCGTTGCCACTTGGCACACCTTGTCGGTCTTCTTGTCGAACGGCGCCCGGCCGTTGACTCCGTCGACGGTCGAAACGGCATTACCGAAGCCGAAATCGGCCTTGCCCCCCTGCACGCCCTTGACGTTGGAAATTCCGGCGCCGGGAAGCACCTGCATCTTTACCCCCGGCACCTTCTTCTCGACGACGTTCTGGATCGCGCCGCCGAGCGGATACCAGGAACCGCCCTGCGGTCCAGTCATGATCTTCCAGTTTTCGGCGTTGGCGACCGTCGCGCCCGTGAGCGCGACCGCGACCGCGGCGACGAACAGCGTCGGCCTGATTGCGGATTGCATGTGTTGCCTCCCTTATCGGTTTGCTGATCGGCGTGAAGATTGGACGCCCTTTGCGGGCGCCGGATCGGGGATGTGGAAGGAACTCTCGCTGGTCGCGGCCCTTGGCGCGGCAACGCGAACGTTGCCGCGGCACGCGGTAGTAATGGAAGCCATCTCGGAGTTTCCCTACCCTGGTCGCCCGTCTGCAGGAATGGTAGCACGGGGCTCGGTTTCCCGGCGAGGCCCCGAAACGCCACCGGCGCCGGCCCCTGTCCGGCTTCCGAAGGTAGCTGTAGCGGCTTGAAAACGTTTGGTTTATGCCGCGCTCCGACGATCACGATGCCGGCCCGTCGGCCGCTTCCCGGTCGTCGCCGCCGGGTGCTAGTATCTGCCGCGTTGCCGACAACCGCGAGGGAGGACGCCGCCACTATGTGCCCGGTTTTGAAAAACGACTATCCGGTTGAACTGTCCCCCCCCGATATTTCACCCTACCGCCGCGGCAACACCGGCATCGACTATGTCACCACGTTCGACTCCGGCGTCGCCGGCCCGCACGTGATGATCACCGCTCTGGTGCACGGCAACGAGATTTGCGGCGCCATGACGCTGGATTACCTGTTCCGCGAAGGCGTCCGGCCGACGCGCGGCAAGCTTACGCTCGCCTTCGTCAACGTCGATGCCTTCAGCCGGTTCGATCCCAACAACCCGATCGCCTCGCGGCTCGTCGACGAGGACTTCAACCGGTTGTGGTCGAAGGACGTGCTGGACAGCTCGCGGGACAGCGTCGAGTTGCGTCGTGCGCGGACGCTGCGGCCCATCGTCAACCAGGTAGACCTGCTTCTCGATATCCATTCCATGCAGCACGCGACGGCGCCATTGGCGATGTGCGGGCCTCTGTCCAAGGGCCGGGCGCTCGCCCGTGGCGTCGGAATTCCGGAAATCGGGGTCGTCGATTCCGGTCACGCGGCCGGCAAGCGCATGCGCGATTACGCGGGGTTCGGCGACGAACGGTCGCCCAAGAACGCGCTCCTCGTCGAGTGCGGCCAGCACTGGGAGAAATCGAGCGCCGATGTCGCCCGCGAGGCCGCGATCCGGTTCCTGCTCCATGCGAAAGTGGTAGACCCCCGCTGGGGGAAGGCCCGCATGTCCACCGGACCACTGCCCAAGCAACGCTTCATCGAGGTCACCGGCCCGGTCACCATCGAGACCGACGACTTCCGCTTCGCCGCCGATTACCGCGGCCTCGAGATCATTCCGAAGGCCGGCACGGTGATCGGCCACGACGGCGCCAAACCAGTGGCGACGCCTTATGACGACTGCGTGCTGGTGATGCCGTCGCGGCGGCTGTTGAAGGGCCAATCGGCGGTGCGGTTCGGCCGCTACGCTTAAGGCGTGCCCGCGCATGGCGGAAGCAATCGCGGCGTCCTTCACGTTCCGTCGTTCAGGTGACAAGCCGACAGTCGGCCCGGCGCGATCTCCTTGAGGACCGGCGCCTCCTCGCGACAACGCCGAGTGGCGTGCGGACAGCGTGGATGAAAGTGGCAACCGGACGGCGGATCCAGCGGCGACGGAATCTCCCCCACGACGGGCTGGTAGTTGCGCCGGCGCAGGTCAAGCCTGGGGACCTCGTTCAACAGCGCCCGGGTATAAGGATGGTTTGGGGCGGCGAACAGCTTTTCGGTGTCGGCCACCTCGACGACGCGCCCGAGATACATGATGACCACCCGGTCCGAGATGTGCTTGACCACGCCGAGGTCGTGACTGATGAACAGGTAGGTCAAGTTGAGCGCTTCCTTCAGGTCCATGAACAGGTTCAGGATTTGGGCCTGAATCGATACGTCGAGGGCAGCGATGGCTTCGTCGCAGACCAGGAACTCCGGCTTCACGGCGAGTGCTCGGGCGATGCCGATGCGCTGGCGCTGGCCGCCGGAGAATTGGTGCGGATAACGGCGCCGGTAGTCGGGGTCCAGCCCGACCCGTCGCATCACCTCCTCCACGTAATCGGCCTTGTCCCGGGGCGCGACGATGCCGTGGATCACCGGCGCCTCGCCGATGATGTCCTCGACACGCATGCGTGGGTTGAGGGACGCGAACGGGTCCTGGAAGATCATCTGCACCTGCAGCGCCGCCTTCTTTCCTTCGCGCTCATCCATGGTGGCGACGTCGACGCCGCGGAACAGGATGCGACCCTCGGTGGGCGGCAGGATGCCGGCGATCATGCGCCCGAGGGTCGACTTCCCGCATCCGGATTCTCCGACCAGGCCGACGGCCTCGCCCTCGGCCACCGTCATATCCACGCGGTCGACGGCGCTGACCACCTCCTCGCGCACGTCGGCGCCCAAGCGTTCCGCGATCTTGGCGGCCAGGTCCAGGCGCTTGACGAAGCGCTTGCTCAAACCCCGCGTTTCGATCATCGGCGTCATGGCGTGCCTTGCGTGTGGGGATGGAAGCAGCGAATCCGTCGGCCCGGGACGGCCTCGCGCAACTCGGGTTCGGCGTCGCAAACGTGGTCGGCCCGCGGGCATCGGGTCTTGAACGCGCAGCCCGGCGGCAGATTGAGCGGCGATGGTGTCATGCCGGGAATCTGCTCCAGCCGTTCGCCGCTTTTCTTTTGGCTGGGCACCGAGTTCAGGAGCCCCCGCGTGTACGGATGAATCGGCCAGTCGAGGACGTCATCCAATCTTCCTTCCTCGACGATGCGTCCGGCGTACATGACGCAGATGTGATTGGCCAACCCGGCCACCACGGCCAGGTCGTGGGTGATCCAAATCAGCGCCGTCCCGGTCTCGCGGCACAGCTTCTGGGCCTCGAACAGAATCTGTCCCTGAATGGTCACGTCGAGGGCCGTGGTCGGCTCGTCGGCGATGATCAGGTCCGGCTTGTTGATGAACGCGATTGCGATGGCGACCCGTTGGCGCATGCCGCCCGAGAACTGGTGGGGATAGGCGTGCAGTCGCTCGTCCGGCGACGGGATGCCCACCTTTCCCATGGCGTCGCGGGCCATCTGCCGCGCCGTGTCGCGGTCCACGTCCTGATGGGCAAGCACGGTTTCGACCATCTGGGTTTCGATCCTCAACACCGGGTTGAGCGTCATCATCGGGTCCTGGAAGATCATAGCGATGCGGTTGCCGCGCAGCGAGCGCAGGCGTTCCTCGCCGGCGGTCAGCAAGTCCTCGCCGTTGAACAGGATGCGCCCATCTGTGACTCTTCCCGGCGGGTCGACCAGGCCCAAGACGGAGAAGCCGGTGACCGTTTTGCCACAACCGGATTCGCCCACCAATCCCAGGGTCTGGCCGCGGTCGACGGCGAAGCTGACGTCGTCCACTGCCTTGACGATGCCGTCGTTGGTGAAGAAATGGGTTCGGAGACCCTCGACCCGCAGCGTGGGTCCCGTCCCGGCCATCATCGGCTCCGTCTACCTCTGCAAGCGCGGGTTCAATATGTCGCGCAATTGATCGCCCACCAGGTTGATGCTGACGATGGCCACCAGCAGCGCGACGCCGGGGAAGAAGCTGATCCAATATTTCTCGCTCAGCATGTATTCGAAACCGTTGGCGATTAGCAGCCCCAGTGACGGTTCGGTGATCGGCAGCCCGACGCCGAGGAAGCTGAGCGTCGCCTCCAGCGAGATCGCATGCGCCGTCTGCAGGGTCGCTACCACGATCAGCGGCGGCAGACAGTTAGGCAGGATATGCCGGAACAGGATGCGGCGATGCCCGAGCGCCAAGCACTTCGCCGCCTCCACGTACTCCTTGTTGCGCTCCACCAGGGCGCTGGCGCGCACCGTGCGCGCATAGTAGGCCCACTGCGCCACCACCAGCGCGATGATGATTTTGTCGACGCCCTTGCCGAGAATGGCCAGCAGCACCAGCGCCACCAGGATGGCCGGGAAGCTGAGCTGGATGTCGACGATTCGCATGATCACGGAGTCGGTGCGGCCGCCGAAATAGGCCGCGGTCAGGCCGACCACGCAACCGATGCAGACAGCGACGAGGCCGCTGATGACGCCGACTCCGAGGCTGATCCGGAGCCCATAGAAGATGGCGCTCAGGAGATCCCGGCCGGCACCGTCGCTGCCGAGCCAGAACGTGATCCCGTCGGAGCCTTTCACTCCAGGCGGAAGGCGGGCATCAAGCACGGTGACGGTCGCCAAGTTGTACGGGTCGGTGGGCGAGATGACCGGCGCGAAGACGGCAATGAGGATGATGGCGACTAGGACGTAGAGCGACACGGTCGCCAGCCGGCTCGCGAAAAAATCCGCCCGGAAGCGTTGAAAGGGCGTTTGCGCCCGGCCGCCAGCTTCGGCGACGGGAAAGTCCGCCAGTTGTTGTTGGACGGTTGCCATTATGCCTTGACGTCCCTGAGGCGCACGCGAGGGTCGAGGATTGAATACAGGATATCGACCACCAGGTTGATGATGACGAAGACGAGGACGATGATCATCAGGTAGGCGACGACCACCGGCCGGTCCAGGCTGTGTATGGAATCGATGATCAGCTTGCCCATGCCCGGCCACGCGAACACGGTCTCGGTCACCACCGAGAACGCGATCAGTCCGCCGAACTCCAGGCCGATCACAGTGACCACCGGGATCAGGATGTTCTTCAGTAGATGGACGAGCACCACCCGCGCGTTGCTGATGCCCTTGGCGCGCGCGAACTTGATGTAATCCTGCAGCACGGTCTCCCGGGTTCCGGCGCGCGACAGCCGGATCACCAGCGAGATCTTGAACAAGGCCAGGTTGAGGGCAGGCATCAACAGATGGGCGAGGCCATCCCAGGTCAGGAAACTGACGTCGATTCCGAGCACGTTGACCGTCGCTCCCCTTCCGGTGGAAGGGAGCCAGCCCAGCATCACCGCGAACACCATGATCATCATGATCCCGACCCAGAAGGTCGGGAGGCTGAAGCCGAGGATGGAACCCGCCATGATGGTTTTACTGACCTTCGAGTCGGGCCGAAGGCCCGCGAAGACGCCCAGTGGAATGCCCAGCATGATGGCCATCAGCAGCGCCGCCAGCGCCAGCTCCAAGGTGGCTGGAATGCGCTGCACGATCAGCTTCAGCGCCGGCTCGCCGTAGACGAACGACAGCCCCAAATTGCCCTTGAAGGCATTCAGGAGGAACAATCCGTATTGCTCGTAGAGCGGCCGATCGAGACCGAAGGACTGCACGACCCGTGCGATCTCCGCTTGGTCCGCTTCCGGGTTGACCAGCATTTCCACCGGGTCGCCGACGACGTTGACGCCGACGAATACCAGGAGCGACATCACCAGCACCACCAGCGCGCTTTGCAGCAACCGGCGGATGACGAACACGGACACCCTAGGTCTCCCCGCAGATACGACGAACAGAGGATGCGCGGTCGGCGCGACGGTTATCCAGCGCCGGCCGCCACCTCATGTCATTTCGCACTGATGACGTCGGACGCGTGGGTTCCTTCATCTGTCCGCGCCACGTACTTCAGGCCCTTGCGCGCCGCCCAGGTGTTGACCTGATAATGCAGCGGAATGATGGCCTGGTTGCGGCCGATCGCGAGTTCCGTCGCCTTCTGCAGCAACTTCGAGCGCTTGCCGTCGTCGACCGTGGCCAACGCGTCCTCGATGAGCTTGTCGACCTCCGGGTCGGCGTGCCGGCCCCGGTTGGAGGCCCCGAAACCGCCCTCCTTGCTGTAAGTGTGAATCAGCGACTTCAGCGGCGAGGAAGATTCACCGGTCCCCGCACCCCAGCCGACCAGGATGAAGCTGAACTCCGGCCCCTTGTCGGGGGCACCGCTCGAGGCACGCTTGAAGTACACGGCCTTGGTCATGGTTTCCACCGACGTGTCGATACCGATGCGGGTCAGCATCTGAGCCACCGCCTCGGCGATCTTGGCGTCATTGAGATAGCGGTCGTTGGGGCCGTGGAGAGTCAACTTGAAGCCGTTGGGGAAACCCGCCTGGGCAAGTAACTTCTTGGCCCCCTCGGGATCGAATTTCTCGGCCTTCAGGCTCGGGCTGACGCCGAAGAACCCCTCCGGCAACAACTGGCCGGCCGGAATGGCCACGGTCTCCATGACCCGCTCGACGATGGCTTCGCGGTTGATCGCCTTGGAGATGGCCAGGCGTACGCGCTTGTCGAGGAGCGGGTTCTTGATCTTGCCGCCGTCCTTGCCCTTGACGAACGGCGAGTCCTCACGGAACTGATCCAGGTGCAAATAGATCACCCGGTTGGAGACGCCCTGGCTGAGGCTGATCTTGGGTTCCTTCTTCAGCCGCGCGATGTCCGTCGTCGGCACGTTGTCGATGAAGTCTACATCGCCGGCAAGCAGCGCCGCCACGCGGGCGGGGCCGGTCTTGATCGGCTTGAAGATGACCTTCTCCCATTCCGGCTTCTTGCC
>JACPJY010000280.1 GCA_016187325.1 Rhodospirillales bacterium
CAGGTGATGGAGCTTCAGCATGTAAATGTAGCCGACAGTTACCGATCGGTCGAACGGCTGGCCGGTGCGGCCGTCGGTAAGCGTCACCTGACCCGAACTATTAAGTCCGGCCTTTTCCAGCATTTCGACGATTTCGCGCTCGTTGGCGCCGTCGAACACCGGCGAGGCAACGGGAACGCCACCCCGGATGTTGTTGCCGAGCTCGATCAGGTCATTGTCACTAAGGTTGGCGATGTCGTCCTTGTAAGCCTTCGGACCGTAGATGTCCCTCAGCTTGTCGCGCAGGGCGCCGAGTTTGGCTTCGGAGCGCGTGGCATCCAGAATCTCGCCGATCTGGCGACCGAGTCCGGCGCAGGCCCATCCGAGGTGGGTCTCGAGAATCTGCCCGACGTTCATGCGCGACGGCACGCCGAGCGGGTTGAGCAGGATGTCGACTGGGGTACCGTCATCGAGATAGGGCATGTCCTCGACCGGAACGATCTTAGAGATCACGCCCTTGTTGCCGTGGCGGCCAGCCATCTTGTCGCCGGGTTGCAGCTTGCGCTTCACCGCGACGAACACCTTGACCATCTTCATCACACCGGGGCTCAGGTCGTCGCCGCGCTGCAGCTTGTCGACCTTGTTTTCGAAGCGGCCCTGGATCTTGGCGATGTCGGCCTCAAACTGGCTCTTCAGGGCCTCGACGTCCTTCATCACCCGGTCGTTGGCGACCACGATCTGGGCGCATTGGCCGGGGGTGTAGCTATCGAGCACCTCTTCGCTCAGCCGGGTGCCGGGTTTAAGGCTCTTGGGCCCGCCCGCCGCCTTGCGGTTGATCAGCAGTGCCTTCAGCCGCGCCTGGAAGCTGCGCTCCAGGATTGCACGTTCATCATCGCGGTCCTTGGCCAGGCGCTCGATCTCGGCACGCTCGATTGCCAGCGCACGTTCATCTTTGTCAACGCCACGGCGCGAGAACACCCGCACCTCGACGACGGTGCCGGAGACGCCCGGCGGCAACTTCAGCGAGGTATCGCGGACGTCGGACGCCTTTTCGCCGAAGATAGCACGCAGCAGCTTCTCTTCGGGCGTCATCGGGCTTTCGCCTTTCGGCGTCACCTTGCCGACCAGGATATCGCCCGGCTTGACCTCAGCGCCGATGTAGACGATGCCTGCTTCGTCGAGGTTCTTCAGCGCTTCCTCGCCGACGTTCGGAATATCGCGGGTGATTTCCTCCTGGCCCAGCTTGGTGTCGCGGGCCATCACCTCGAACTCCTCGATATGGATGGAGGTGAACACATCGTCGCGGACGATGCGCTCCGAGATCAGGATCGAGTCCTCGAAGTTATAGCCCTGCCACGGCATGAACGCGACCAGTACGTTGCGCCCGAGCGCAAGATCGCCCAGGTCCGTCGACGGGCCGTCGGCGATGGTGTCGCCGGCCTCGACCCGGTCGCCAACCTTCACTAGCGGCCGCTGGTGGAGATAGGTGTTTTGGTTCGAGCGCTGGAACTTCAGCATGTTGTAGATGTCGACGCCGGTCGCCGAGTGGGACTTCTCCTCGGTGGCGCTGACGACGATGCGCGTGGCGTCGACTTGGTCGACGATGCCCGATCGCTTGGCGACGATGGTCGCGCCAGAATCGCGGGCCACCGCGGCTTCCATTCCGGTGCCGACGAGCGGCGCCTCGGTCTGGATCAGCGGCACCGCCTGGCGCTGCATGTTGGAGCCCATCAGCGCCCGGTTGGCGTCGTCGTTCTCGAGGAACGGGATCAGCGCCGTCGCCACCGACACCAGCTGTTTTGGCGACACGTCGATGAACTCGATGTCCTCGGGCCGCGCCATAATGAAGTCGCCGCCCTTGCGGCAGCTCACAAGGTCGTGGGTGAACTTGCCCTTGTCGTCGAGCTCAGCGTTGGCCTGGGCGATGGTGTAGCGCCCCTCCTCCATCGCTGAGAGATAAATAATCTCGTTGGCCACCTTGGCATCCTTTACCCGACGATACGGCGTCTCAATGAAGCCGTACTTGTTGACCCGGGCGTAGGTAGCGAGGCTGTTGATCAGCCCGATGTTTGGACCTTCCGGGGTCTCGATCGGGCAGATGCGGCCGTAATGGGTTGGATGCACGTCGCGCACCTCGAAGCCGGCGCGCTCGCGTGTCAGCCCGCCCGGTCCGAGCGCCGAGAGGCGCCGCTTGTGGGTGATTTCGCTGAGCGGATTGGTCTGGTCCATGAACTGGCTCAGCTGCGACGAGCCGAAGAACTCGCGCACCGCCGCGGCCGCTGGCTTGGCGTTGATTAGGTCGTGCGGCATCACGGTGTCGATGTCGACCGAGCTCATACGCTCGCGGATGGCGCGCTCCATCCTGAGCAGCCCGATCCGGTACTGGTTCTCCATCAACTCGCCGACCGAGCGCACCCGGCGGTTGCCCAAGTGGTCGATGTCGTCGATCTCGCCGCGGCCGTCCTTGAGTTCAACCATGGTGCGAACGACCTCGAGGATGTCCTCCTTACGCAGCGTCCTCACCGTGTCCTCAGTCTGAAAGCCGAGTCGAGAGTTCATCTTCACCCGGCCGACCGCCGACAGGTCGTAGCGTTCGGAATCGAAGAACAGGGACTGGAACAGCGCCTCGGCAGTCTCCAACGTCGGAGGCTCGCCCGGTCGCATGACGCGGTAGATGTCGATCAGCGCTTCGTCGCGGGTGGAATTCTTGTCTACCGCCAGCGTGTTGCGGATATAGGGACCGACGTTGACGTGATCGATGGCGAGCGTCGGAATCTCCTGGATCTTGGCGACGTTGAGGGCCTCCAGCGTCGCCGCAGTGATCTCGTCGCCGGCCTGCACATAGACCTCGCCCGTCTGCTCGTTGATCAAGTCGACGGCAATGTAACGACCGATCAAGTCCTCCTCGAGAACCTGCTGCTCCTCCAACCCTTTCTCCAACAGCTCGCGCACGAGGCGCGGCGTGATCTTAACGCCGGCCTTGACGACGACACGGCCGGTCTTGGCGTTGATCAGGTCGTTGTTGAGCTTGACGCCGCGCATCCGCTCGCCGGTGAACTCGGTCTTCCAGCCCTTCTTGACTCGGGTGAACACAACCTTCTTGTAGAAATAGTCGAGGATCGCCTCCGGCGACATACCGGTGACTTCGCCGGGTTGCATCGGCGTGTCGGTGAGCGAGCGCTTGGCGCGGATTTTCTGCGTCTCGTCGCTGTCGAGCGCCATCAGCAGCGTCGTCACCGGCAGCTTGCGCCGGCGGTCGATGCGCACGAACACCAGGTCCTTGGCGTCAAACTCGAAGTCGAGCCACGAGCCACGATAGGGAATGATGCGGGCGGCGAACAGGAATTTGCCCGACGAGTGGGTCTTGCCCTTGTCATGGTCGAAGAACACACCCGGCGAGCGGTGCATCTGGGATACGATCACGCGCTCGGTGCCGTTGATGACGAAGGTGCCATTGGCGGTCATCAGCGGCATATCGCCCATGTAGACGTCCTGTTCCTTGACGTCGCGGATGGAACGCGATTGCGTCTCCTCGTCGACGTCCCAAACGACAAGCCGGAGCGTCACCTTCAGGGGCGCGGCGAAGGTCATGCCCCGCTGCTGGCATTCCTCGACGTCGTATTTCGGCGGTTCGAACTCGTATTTGACGAACTCGAGGGTACCGCGCTCCGAAAAGTCCTTGATCGGGAACACCGACTTGAACACTTCCTGCAAGCCGCTCGCGGTGCGTTTGTCGGCGGGCACCTCGCGCTGAAGGAATTGCTCATACGAGGTCTTCTGGACCTCGATCAGGTTCGGCATCTCGACGGCCGCCGCCAGGCGACCAAAATGTTTCCGCACGCGTTTGCGGGCCGTGAAGGATTTAGCCATTACCGTTCCTCACGCTCCATATCCAATCGGCCTTCCCTCGCTCGGCCACCGCTGCCTGCGGGGGAAGCCGCCACTGTTGCTGACCGGACATCGCCCAAGCCGATCGGGGTTCAAGGAACCCGGCTTGGGCTGCCCGGCGGGGCAAGAGCATCCGCTTTACCGGCCGCGGCAAGGCCAATGCGGGCGGATGCCAGTTTCAAGCGGAGCCGGCAACGGCGTTTCCTGCCGTCACCGCTCCCGTCTTTGTCTTCCGCACAGCGCCGGATATAACCGGCGCCGTCGCTATTTCAACTCGACCGTGGCGCCAGCTTCTTCCAACTTCTTCTTGATCGCTTCGGCCTCAGCCTTCGGCACACCTTCCTTGACCGGCTTCGGCGCCGATTCGACCAGGTCCTTGGCCTCCTTCAGGCCAAGCTGGGTAACGGCCCGCACTTCCTTGATGACGTTGATCTTCTTGTCTCCGGCCTTGGCCAGGATGACGTCGAATTCGGTCTTCTCGGCGGCGGCTTCGCCACCGGCTGCGGCAGCCCCGCCACCAACGGCGGCAACTGCCACCGGCGCGGCGGCCGATACGCCCCACTTTTCCTCGAGCATCTTGGAGAGCTCAGCCGCCTCCATGACGGTCAGGCTAGAGAGGTCGGTCGCGATTTTCTGCAAGTCAGCCATTGTTCAATCTCCTTGGGCTTGAATCTGTCGATACTGGAATACGGCAATCACGCGGCTTTGTCCGCCTTGGCGCGAGCGCTGAGGACGCGGGCGATCTGCCCGGCCGGCGCCTGCAGGATGCCGGCGATTCTTGTCGCCGGGGTGTTGAGCATGCCGATGATCTTCGCCCTCAATTCTTCCAACGACGGCAGGCTCGCCAGCGCCGTAACCCCGGCGAAGTCGAGCTGCTTGTCGCCGAGGGCACCGCCCACGACGACGAGCTTCTCGTTGGTTTTGGCGAAGTCGATCGCCGCCTTGGCGGCCGCCACCGGATCCGCAGAATAGGCAATCGCCGTGGGTCCGATAAACATGCCTTCGAGGGACTTGTATTTAGTCCCTTCGAGAGCGCGACGCGTGAGCCGATTTTTGGTCACTTTGAAGCTGGCGCCCGCTGCGCGCATCCGACTCCGAAGCTGACTCATCTCGGCCACCGTCAGTCCCGTGTAATGGGCAACGACGACGAGGTTCGCAGCCTCGAAAGTCTTATGCAGCGAGGAGACCAGCTGTTGCTTTTGTGCTCGGTCCACTAATCGTCTCCAGTTCGTGGCGGCCACCCCGTAATCCGGGGAGCGCCGCCGTTGCACCTCGGTTCCCCGGCAGCCCGTTCGGGCCGCACCCCGGGAAACCCTTGACGCCTGTCCAGTGCAACAGTTCAAGCCGTTCCGAGACGCTCTAGGGCGCGCCTGAAAACGGTTCTCACACTGTCTCGGCAGGCGGGAACTCCCCTTAAGCCGCCGTCCGGCACGCCGGCCGGCGGCACCTGCTGTCTCGGACAGGATGGGAGCAGGATCTTCGCCGCTCCCGCCACCGCCTGGGCCAACGGCCCCTGCGGCGATTCCGATCATTCCTCCACCCGGCCGAGCCGGGATCAAATCTCCGTCGCGTCAGCCGCGCAGGCTGGCGATGTCCAGCTTCAGGCCCGGTCCCATGGTCGAGCTCAGGCTGACGCGCTTCATATAGGTACCCTTTATGCCGCTCGGCTTCGCCTTGGCGATGGCGTCGACGAAGGCCGACACGTTGTCGACCAGTTGCTGATGCGAGAAGCTGGCCTTGCCGATGCCGGCATGAATGATGCCCGCCTTCTCGACCCGGAACTCGAGTTGCCCGGCTTTCGCCGACTTAATGGCGCCGGCGACGTCCATGGTGACGGTGCCGAGCTTGGGATTCGGCATCAGCCCCTTGGGGCCGAGGATTTTGCCGAGCTTGCCGACCACCGCCATCATGTCGGGGGTGGCGATGCAGCGGTCGAAGCCGATTTCGCCATTGCGGATCTTCTCCGCCAAATCGTCGCCGCCGGCGAGGTCGGCGCCCGCGGCTTGCGCTTCCTTCAGCTTGTCGCCCTTGGCGAACACTGCCACCTTCAGCGCCTTGCCGGTGCCGTGCGGCAGCGTCACCGTGCCACGCACGTTCTGGTCTGCGTGCTTGGGATCGACGGCGAGATTGATGGCGATCTCAATGGTCTCGTCGAACTTGGCGGTGGCGCCGTCCTTGATGATCTTGACCGCTTCCGCGACCCCGTAGGAAAGATCCCGGTCGATTGGCTCGTAGGCCTTTTTCAGGCGCTTGCTGTCGCGGGCCATGGCCTACTCCTGCACCTGGATGCCCATCGAGCGGGCTGAGCCGGCGATCATCCGGCACGCCGCTTCAATGTCGGTGGTGTTGAGGTCGGCCATCTTCTTCTCGGCGATCTCGCGGATCTGCTGCTTGGTCACGGTGGCAACGATATCCTTGCCCGGCTCCTTGGAGGCGGTTTCCAGGTTCGCCGCCTTCTTCAGGAAATAGCTGGCCGGCGGCGTCTTGGTGATGAAAGTGAAGGTGCGATCCTGGTAGGCGGTGATCACCACCGGGATCGGCATGCCCTGCTCCATTTTCTGGGTCTGGGCGTTGAACGCCTTGCAGAACTCCATGATGTTCAAGCCGGCCTGGCCAAGCGCCGGGCCGATCGGCGGCGACGGGTTCGCCTGCCCCGCCGGCACCTGCAGCTTGATGTATCCCGTTACTTTCTTTGCCATTTTAAAACCTCAGACCTTGCTTGTTTCCGGGTTGCGTGGTGCGGCCATGGCGGGCCTCCCACACGATTGCTCACAGTTTCTCGACCTGCGCGTATTCCAACTCGACCGGCGTTGCGCGGCCGAAGATGGACACCGCCACCTTGAGACGCGCGCGCTCTTCATCCACTTCCTCGACCATGCCGTTGAACGAATTGAACGGCCCATCGCAGACACGTACCTGTTCGCCGACCTCGAAGGTGACCGACGGCTTCGGCCGCTCGATGCCTTCCTGCACCTGGTGCATGATGCGGTCGGCCTCCTGGTCGGAAATCGGCGTCGGCCGCCCCTTGCTGCCAAGGAAATCAGTGACCTTCGGCGTGTTCTTGACCAGGTGCCACGATTCGTCGGTCAGTTCCATGCGCACCAAGACGTAGCCTGGGAAGAACTTGCGTTCCGCCTGTATCTTGGAGCCGCGGCGCATTTCCACGACTTCCTCGACCGGCACCAGGACCTGTTGGATCTCGGTGTCCATGCCGCTCTGCTTGGCCTGTTCCATGATCGACTGCGCGACCTTCTTCTCGAAGCCCGAGTAGACGTGAACCACATACCAGCGCGCCGTCATGCCGTTCAGGCTCCGATCCCGAAAATCAGTTTCACGCCGTAGCTTAACACCTGGTCCACGACCAGGAAGAACAGCGCCGCCAGAATCACCATCACGAACACCATCGCCGTCGAAATCCCGGTTTCTTTGCGCGTCGGCCAAGTCACCTTGGAGACTTCCTGGCGCACCTCCTGGATAAATTGGGCCGGATTGACTTTTGCCATCGAGCGCTTCCAATAAATTCCCTCTTTCGAGCCGCGAAACCGGGGCTGGTCGGTCGTTACAGGTTGGCAGGGGCAGCAGGATTCGAACCCGCGACCTGCGGTTTTGGAGACCGCCGCTCTACCAACTGAGCTATACCCCTATTCCTGTTCGAGGCCTTTCTCTTCTCTCTTCCGATTGCCTGCCACTCGCCTGCGGACCCCGCAGCCGGCAGCCGCCGCCGGCAGATGCCTGAAGCGTCGGTTTTCCTTCCCTACTTTACGATCGCGGCGACGACGCCGGCGCCGACGGTGCGGCCGCCTTCGCGGATGGCGAAGCGCAGCCCCTGGTCCATGGCGATCGGCGAGATCAACTCGACTTCCATCGAGATGTTGTCGCCCGGCATCACCATCTCGGTGCCCGACGGCAGATGCACCGTGCCCGTCACGTCCGTGGTCCGGAAGTAAAACTGCGGACGGTAGTTGCCGAAAAACGGCGTGTGCCGACCCCCCTCCTCTTTGGTCAGGATGTAGGCCTCGCTCGCACTTGAACCGCGTGTGCGGCGTGATCGAACCGGGCTTCGCCAATACCTGCCCCCGCTCCACTTCCTCGCGCTTGGTGCCGCGCAGCAGAACCCCCACATTGTCCCCCGCCTCGCCCTCGTCCAGCAGCTTGCGGAACATCTCCACGCCCGTGCACACCGTCTTCTGCGTCGGCCTCAGCCCCACAATCTCGATCTCTTCCCCGACCTTGACCACGCCGCGCTCGATCCGACCCGTCACCACCGTGCCGCGACCCGAGATCGAGAACACGTCCTCGATCGGCATCAGGAACGGTTGGTCCTTCGGACGGTTCGGCTGCGGAATGTAGCTGTCCACCGCCGCCATCAGCTTCAGGATCGCCTGCTTGCCGACCTCCTCGTCCCGTCCCTCCAGCGCCGCCAGCGCCGAGCCCGGAACAATCGGAATGTCGTTGCC